>CAJQNR010000014.1 GCA_905479715.1 uncultured Sphingorhabdus sp. | reverse complement strand
AGCACCACCAGCATCGCCGCCACCGCCCTGAGAATCTGGATCGAGTGAATGGTTCGGGGCTTTGCTGTTGTCATAATGTGTTCCGGCTTCATACTTTCGGATCAGGATATTAGTCCCGTAGCATCTTTGGATCAGTATATTGCAAATTCAAATTCCCATTCGCTTATGAGCCCGGGTTCTTTTATGGGATGGCAGATGAATTTTTCGTTATGCTAAAGAATTCGAAAAGAATGATGGCTAGTGTACTACATCATATAGAATTCTGCGAAAATATGTTCAGAGACGGAGTTGAACGGGAAAGATTGATGGCTACTCTATGATCGTTCCTTCCCGAAAAACTGACGTGCCGGTTAGCGACATGCTTCATTATCTGAAATCAAAGTCAGCGCTATTCGGCGCTACCGGCTGGGTAACCGGTGCATATATCTCCCAACAGGCTCTAAGGCTCGGCACCAGCATCATTCTGGCGTGGCTATTGGCACCGGAACTGCTCGGCACGATGTTGCTGATCAATACATTGCGGACGGGCGGCGAGTTACTGACCGACGTTGGCGTGGGGCAAAGCATAGTCAATAATCCACGCGGCAATGAGCCCTCTTTTTACAACACGGCGTGGACCATTCAGATTGTGCGCGGGCTGGTATTGTTCGGCCTCGCTCTCGCCCTCACCATTCCTATTTCACAAATATATGAAAATGCCTCGCTGCAAGTTCTGCTCCCTATCGTCGCTCCAATTTTCATACTCACGGGATTCACATCACCCGCACGGTTTCTCCTGCAAAAGCGCGTTGAAGTCCGCAAGCTTGCTTTATTCGATCTGGGTATCGGGATCGCCGGAACGTTGATTCAAATTGCTTTGGCGCTATATTCACCGACGATCTGGGCGCTTGTAGCAGGATTGCTCATCAGTACGGCCATATCCACCATTGCCAGTTTCTTCCTGATCAACTGGCGAGACCATCGCCTGCAATGGGATCGTTCGGCCGCGAAGGCCATTGTCCATTTCGGGAAGTGGATATTTGCCGCTTCGCTGATTTACTTCCTCGCGATGAATTTTGACCGACTCTATTTTGCCGATGCCATCCCGATTGCGTTATTGGGCGTTTACGGCATTGCGCGTACCTTTTCGGACGTGATCATGCAGCTTTTTCAGCGGCTGGGGAATTTGCTTATCTTCCCGAAAATATCTGCATCCGCTCAACGTGGCGCCGATTTGCGCCGTACAATTGGCCCTATGCGTCTCGCGGTCCTGCTGGTCGTCGCCACAGGTCTGGCGATAGGAATCGCGCTGGCGGACCAGTTTATCTACCTCGTTTATGATGACCGATATCGTGCGGCTGGTTTTTTCCTGCCGGTGCTTCTGATCGGCACCTGGTTTTCCATCCTCGGCGCGATGGCGGATGCGATGATGATGGGCGTGGGAAAACCATCCGGGGTGGCATTCAGCAACGGCGCAAAGCTGGCGATCCTCGCCGCCACACTGCCCTTCGTTCTGGCACGTTTTGGAATCAACGCCGCACTGGCGGTGTTCATATTGGCCGAAGCGGCGCGCTATGCGGTGCTGGTATGGCAAACACGCAGAATTGGCATCGGCTTCACTCGACAGGATATTCTCGCAACCCTGGCCTTCGGCATTCTGATCCTCGCCTTTCGTGAACTCACCATGCTGGCGGGTTTGACCGGCGGGATCGGCGAATGGATTGCACATGCGGGAGTTTCCCATGGCTGAGCGACACCCTACCATCGGCCTCGTCGCGATCGGGCGAAATGAAGGGGATCGGTTGAAACTTTGCCTTCGCTCGGTCCCGGCGAATATTCCAATGGTATATGTAGACAGCACATCAACCGACGATAGCGTTGCTTTTGCCCGGTCCGTTGGCGCGAAGGTGGTGGAACTGAACATGGCCCTGCCCTTCACTGCCGCCCGGGCGCGAAACGAAGGGGCCGAGACATTGTTGCGAGCTCATCCTGAAACGGAATATATCCAGTTTGTCGATGGAGATTGCGAACTCGAATCGGACTGGTTTGCGATCGCGGCGAATTTTCTTTCGGCGAACAATTCCATAGCTGCGGTCTGTGGACGCAGGAGCGAGCGATTCCCTGATGCCAGCATATATAATCGCATGTGCGATGCCGAATGGGACACCCCAATTGGAGAGGCCAATGCGTGCGGCGGTGATGCGATGGTGCGTACAGCAGCTTTTTCACAGGTAGGTGGCTACGATCCATCCATGATCGCGGGAGAGGAGCCGGAACTTTGTCAGAGACTGCGAGCTACCGGTTGGCGAATTTGGCGGCTGGACACACCGATGACCATACACGATGCGGACATGCATCGCACCGCCCAGTGGTGGCAACGCGCCGTGAGAAGCGGGTTCGGCTACGCACAGGTTTGGAAAAAAACCGGAGCGAGCGGCAATGATATTTTATATCGACGCGAAGTAATCAGCGCCCTTTTCTGGACGTTCGGTATTATTTTCGTCGGATTCTTGGCAACTGTAATTTTTGGGCCAGTGGGACTTGCTATCGCTCCCATCGCTTGGGCAGTACAATTAATAAGACTTACCGTCCGGGAAGGATTCACAAAAGGCTTGCACCTGCTTCTTGGCAAGATTGCAGAAACGGTTGGTATATTGCGTTTTGCGGTTGGTAGCCTTCGCGGACGCAAGCAAGGAGCAATTTTCTACAAATGAACAAAATCGCTTATCTCGTCAGCGATTACTTCGCTCCGTCACATACGTTCGTGCGGCGGGAAATTGCAGCGCTGCGGAAGTTGGGAGTCGAGATTATTTCCTTCTCGGTTCAATCAGCAGAGAGCGGCGGCGAAGAGGTGCAAAGCTTGCTCGGCAGACCATTGCTGAACTATTTTTCGGCTTTATTCTGGGCTTTTTTTGAGTACCCGGCGCGATTGTGGTCTAGCTGGCTACTAGCGCTGCGACATCGCCAGCCTGGTGCGCGCGGACTTCTCTGGTCCCAGTTCCATTTCGTCGAGGCAATCTGCTTGGCTCGGCTTTTATCCGCAGAAAATTGTACGCACCTTCACAACCATTTCGCCAACAGCGGCGCGACGGTGGGAATGATCGCCGCGGGCTTTAACAAAATCCCATGGAGCGTTACCCTGCACGGAATTTCCGAAACCGATTTTCCCGCGGGAATGCTACTCCCGGAAAAACTCGAGCGAGCGAAATTTGTCGCTTGTGCCAGCTATTTCATGCGGGCGCAGGCAATGCGGCAGGTTGCTGCCAGCCACTGGTCCAAAATGCACATTATTCGCTGCGGGGTCGATCTCTCGATCTTGCCACCATCCAAAACGACACCCGGACGCATCGATCAAAGAGGCAACGTAAATTTGTTATGCGTCGGACGTCTATCGCCAGAAAAGGGCTATTTCGGTCTCCTAGAAACCCTCGCGCATCTCGCAACTGACGGAATGGACTTTGCCCTGACAATTGTCGGTGACGGCCCGTCAGCGGACGATATCCACGCCAAAGCCGCAGCATTGGCGCTGACCGACCGTATCCGGTTCGCAGGAGCACTGCCCGAAGCAGAGACGCTTAGAGAAATCAATGATTGCGACATTTTCGTGCTGCCGAGCCTGATGGAAGGCCTCCCGGTAGTCCTCATCGAAGCACTAGCGATGCACAAGGCGGCAATCGCCAGCAGAGTGGCGGGCATTCCGGAATTGATAGAGGATGGACGTTCCGGCCTGTTGTTCACACCATCCGACTGGGCGGATCTGGAATGTCAGTTGCGCCGTCTTATTTCCGATCGAAACTTATGTGACACGCTGGGGGAACAGGGGCAGGCATTCGTCCAAAGCGAATTCGACATCATGATACCCGCGCAAAAACTGGCAAGGCTCTTTACAGCAGACTAGCCGGTTCGTGCGATGCCCAAGGGCACTTCGCACAAAAAAGGGCCTGCCCCCGATAACCAGGAGCAGGCCGTAATATCTAATAGCCAGAATTAACTGACTGATTCCTCAGCTATAACTCACTGTGGTTCGCGCGATGCGTCGTTTGGCGCGCATCATTCCGCCAATCCCGAAAAAGCCGAGCAGCAGCAGCGCCCAAGTTGCCGGCTCAGGCACGGCACCAATGCTGTTAACATTCAGGGTAAAACCACCCAGGCTTCCCTGATCTCCACCAGCATTATCGCTGACGGTCAGCGTCCAGTCGCCATTGGCACTCATGCCATTGAATGCCGAAAAGGCGTCGAGCGGAGAATAGGAACCCGGCGTCACTTCCAAATTTCCGGAGTTAGCGAAGGTCTGGAACAATGATCCGCCTCCATCGCTGAAACTATAGGTACCCACCAGATTGCTGGAGGATCCAAAAAATGATGCTGGAACACCTGGCCGTGCGAACAATTGTGTCGTGACACCGCCATGGGACAGGCTCGCGATGAGATCGCCAACATAAGTATGGACAAAGTCGCTCAGCGTTACACTAATGCCCGTGACATTTCCGGTTGCCGCAACGTTCACAGTTGAGCTGTCCGTCGAATTGTCCGTAATAGCGAAACCTGCCGCGGTTTCGACTGTGGTCGCCGCATATGCTGGTGCAGAAACCAATGCAGCAGTAACCGCTACTGTCGTGAATGAAATAGAACGCATATTCAATCCTTTATAAACTGCAGGTACACCCGCAAGTAAACCATTCTGCCAAGAAACAAGCCTGTATTGCGTGCAAGTATTTACACTGGTGATACAGAAAATAATTTGCAGCTTAAGAGGTTCGCAATCATGAGTCCAGCGACCTAATCAAGCGATGACCACATTTTAGGAAACTTTACAAAATATTGTGTCAATATGGCACAAACAGGCAGAGCGCAGATACGAAAATATAGCCACTGCCCGATTCCTTCTGGTGGAAGCTTCATGATAGATGACATTATGGACTGCATTAATGCAGAAAAGGACCAGAGCGCGAACGCGGGGTTTCTTATTGAGGTTTACTGGCAATATTGGCAAAGCATAATGAAGTTTCCAAGCCATCTCGCCAACATCGATCTCATTCGTAGGTAGACCTATTCATGCCCGTCTTCGATAATTTTGACCGGATCAGGATCATCAATTTACCCCACCGTTCGGACCGGCGGCGCGAAATGGATCGTGAGCTAGCGAATATGGGGCTACTGGGCGATCCTAGAATTGCTTATTTTACAGCAATCAGGCCCCACGACGCTGGGACTTTTACCTCGATCGGTGCTCGCGGTGTCTATGAAAGCCAGAAACAACTATTGCGTGAAGCAGCGGAAAGCGACCAGTCGCTGTTGATACTCGAGGATGATTGTGATTTCATCCCGGGTGCCGAAGCGTATCAAGTTCCAGAAGATTGTAGTATTTTCTATGGTGGTCATTGCGCTTCTTGGCCCGAAGATCTTCTCAACAGTGATATAGTCGGGGCGCATATGATGGGCTTTTCTAAAGATGGAGTAAAGGCCGTCAGCACCTATCTCGAACAACTCAGTTATGACGGTATACATCCGCCGATTGATGCTGCCTATGTTTGGTTCCGGCGCGCTTATCCAGAAGTGGCAACCCACTTCGCCGTCCCACCCTTGGCAAACCAGCGGTCATCGCGCAGCGACATTGCCAATTTGCGTTGGTACGATCACTTACCATTTTTGCGAGATATAGTTAATCTGATCAGAGCCATCAGACGAAGCTAACTAGATTCATCAGGTGCTTTTCTGACCTGATACTGACCCAGTTTTGTCCTTTCAATGCCCGGTTTTGTTGCATGCACGGCCCAGTGTGCAGCAGTTTAGCAAGGATCAAATTCCTAGATTTTGCCCCCAACTTTCGCTGCTTACCCCTTCTGGATCATTCTCGTTACGATCACGAATAATCGGACCGATGCCCGGACACGTTCTTCGGATCAGAATTCTAACGAGCGATCCTTTGATCGTTATACCCTGATGTCCTGACGGGATCACGGATAACGTTTATATCGATCACATCGACTCTGTGGCAGCGGTATGTATCGAATGAACTGCAAGATACCGTATTCATGATCATGCGGAGCGAAGCCAGTATAGCCGTCTTTCGTAATCGACACTGAAGACTTTTAAGGCTGCAGAGCTATAATATTAAATAAAAATAATTTTTACACGGGACAGTCTGTACTCACATTGTATCGCTTGCACATTTTGTCGATAAAAGTGCCCGGTGGCGGCGGTCGGTCTTTCAGGCCCTCAAGGCGAGAATGCCACATGTGGACGGCATGGGTTCTATCGGTCAGCATCGCTTCGACCACTTCAGCGGGCTCATATAATTTTCGCGCATCTTTCCATCGGACAGGATAGAAAACGTCTGGTGTCTGGGCCTTTTCCTTCAACTTGTTACGTTTTATAACATGCGTCACGAGACCTGCACTGAAAGTACCCCATGGATAATCTTCCAGTTCTATCGGCGCTTCACGAAACCGCCGCCAGTAAAATTTCAGGCGCCTTCTGGGTCCCCACCAGGGCGGACATATATTAGCCCTTGGAATGGACTGCAGATCATCAACCATCTGCGAATCAGCTGGCGCCAGCAACACTGCGTTGTTGACCCAGTTTTCATACTCCCATCCAAAAAGATAATCCGATTCAAAATCAAAGGGCTTGAGGAATATAAAGTCCATATCGACCCAGCATCCGAGGTTTTTGGCGAGCATCTCGATCCGCCACAAATTTGCGCCAAGCGCGACTGACCCACTGTCCCGATAGCGCAAGAGCCTCTCCTGAGGCATCACTTCTGCAGCGTTGCGGAGATTGGTACCCTCCGGGACTCCCTCCAGATTTTCTGGATCGTAACTCCATAGAGTGAATTCATGACCTGTCGCCTTCGCCGAAGCGATACAAAGGCGCTCTAGATAGTCGAGCCTAGGTCCGACCCATAGCGAGTTAAGATGGGGTAATTTCATGGTTGATGTGGTCAATCTGTTTTTTTACCTTTGATAAAGTCGACTACGCAATCAACCGGTTTCAGGCAACAAATTCAAACCCGTTGTTTGGCGTTGATACAGAATAGTATAAGGCAATCAACGACATGGTAATCAAGACATTTCTGCGACCTTCAGTTATTCAGTTCCGCGCGTTGCGCAATTACGCGCGCAAGATCCTAACACCACAATCTCATCCGCCCGCGGGACGACAACCTGCATTTGATCCGGAAACCGAAAAATGGTTCCGCAATCGGATAAGTTCGTCGAAATTTTATCTCGAATATGGGGCCGGCGCTTCGACGCTGTTAGCTGCCGACGCTCTGGTTCCAACCATTAGTATAGAAAGTGATCCACGTTATGCGGATACTGTGAGAGCCGCATTGCCTGAAGATAATTTTACGGAAATTCTGGCAGTTGATATCGGACGTACAGAGGACTGGGGTTACCCTTTGTGGACATTTAAAACGAACAAGGCGACTGAAAGATGGAAAGCGTATCCGGAGACGGGCCCAATTGCTTTCCGAAAGATTGATCGTTTCCCTGATCTGGTTTTGATCGATGGACGCTTTCGGGTCGCTTGCGCTCTTTGCGTTGTAAAGGCAGCTATCGAGCGCCGACAATCGACACAGATATTGTTCGATGATTATGCTTTGCGCCCTCAATATAATATCGTGGAAAATATCCTTACCGAATCAGAACGTATTGGCCGCTCAAAATTATTCTACGTTGATCCGGAGAAAATTTCACTTGAAGAGACCCAGTTGCTGCTCACTACTGCCTATTCGGACTATAGCTGAGGCGCAGCCATGCATCAGTCGTAATATTTTTTATATGAAGATGCACCATATCCGTAGCCATAACTGTCTCCAAAGCCACCGCGATACCGATTCAATATCGTCCCGGCGCAAGGCACGGGATTAAGCATGGCAAGCATCTCTTGCACCTGTCTGCGATTGGTTTTCCCACTATCCACCACCATGATATAACTGTCGAGTTTCTCAAGGATAAGCATCGTATCATCGTTCGCAAAGGCCGGAGGCAAATCGAACAATATTATTGATTGACCGGTTTGATTACGCAGTGATTCGATCAAATTATCAAAATTTTTGCCTGACACGAGTTCCGCTGTATTATTTGAAACACGCTTTGTCGGAAACATCGTCAGCTTGGATCCTTCAATACGAATGCCCATCGAAGATAAATCCGACACGTCACCGTTTAAAAAATCGCTAACCCCGCGATCTGCAACCAGCCCGATATCTTTCGCCAGCGATGCCCTACGCAAGTCGAGATCGACCAGGAAAATAGGATCATCGGCCACTTGTGCCAACGAGGCCGCCAGATTCATGGAAAGGAATGATTTTCCCGCGGCTGGCGTCGCTGAAGTGATGCCGACCAAACGGTAGTTTTTTTCTTTCAGGCTTTTAGAAAGTGTGGTCCGCAACAAGTGGAATGGTCGAGATCTGCTATCGCGATTGTTCAGTCCAACAAACTGATATTCATGCATAGCATCAAGATCAGGAACAAAAACTGGCAGTTCCTCGACTTGTAATTGGGTTTGGGAGGACATCTGGGTAGTATCGGTTTGGGACATAAACAGCCTTCTAAAATAATCGCATTTTCATCGGCGTAAAAAGGAGAAACGTCTACCACCGCGCTTCGGGGTACGCTTGGGCTCGACCATCGGAATAATCCCTAGCGGAGCCGCTCCGGCAATTTTACGGAGCGCCGACGGATCACGGATAGGCCTGAGAAATAGTTCCACCGCAAAAGCTAGGAAAAAGCCAATCGCCAAGCCTCCTCCGATGCCGGCGAGCGCCAGTATCAGGCGATCCGGCCAACTGGGACTGTCGGGTACCACGGGAGGTTCAACGACTGAAAGACGCTCAGACATACGCTCGTCTTCCGCTCGAACACCGGCCTTTGCAGCCATCAACCGAGCTTGAACTTGATCATATTGCTGATTTACAGCCGCGAGTCTTTGCTGGAGTTCACCAATCTGCTGCTGAACTAACGGAGCCCGCGATTGGGCGGCGAGTCGAGCCCGCACTTGTGACAATTCGGCGGCTTTTGCAGAGCGCAGAGAAGCTATTTGAGAATTGTTGAAGGCGATTTGCTCATCGATCGTATCTACTGGAATTTTCTTGGTATTGCTTTTTGCCAGTTCGCGCGCCTGTGCCAAATTTTGTCTGGCGATGATCACATCCGGGTGCGTTTCGGAATAAACCGCTCGCGCTGCTGCCAGTCTTTGCTCTGCAGCGGAAACCACAGGATCGCGCGTATCGCTGGTTTGCGCAATGTTTCTTTGCTGGAGCAAAGATTGATTGTCCCGCTGCAACGCTGCAATCTGGACATCATAACTACCCGAATTCCCGCTAAGGATCATTGCACCTCCAGACAGGACGCCGCCATTTTGCGCATTTATCTGCGCAATTTGTTCCTGGAGATCGTTGATCTGGACCTCTAGGCCCTCTGCCTGATCGGTGAGGAACTGAACCGTGTTGGTGGCTTGTTCTACGTTCCCGGTGGCATCCAGTTCCAAGATGCGGTTCATTAAATCTTGGGCAACTGCCTGCGTCTGCACAGGTTCACCATAATTAAACGCCAATTCGAAAGCGATCGTCCGCTGATCGGCACGGCTTCCCGGAATACTCGCTTCTGCAGGCGTAAGACTAATTGCTTCCCGCATATCCTCGATGACTTCAGAAAGCGGTTGAGACCGACGTTCCGAAGTATAGAGTCCATATTGTTCAATTAACGCGATAAGATCCGGACGACTTGTAATTTGCTGCCGGATCCGCGCAACTCTGCGGTCAATAATATCAAAATCGTCAGTCCCAATCACATCACTCGGCAATTGCGGGGATTCCACAAGCATAATGGCATTCGAGCGATAGACCGGCGGAATAAGTATAATTGCCGCAATGGCAGCAATTATACCCAAAACCGTAGGCACAATGATCCACCATCTACGTTGCCATAATATAATGGGCAACTGCTCGATCAAATTATTAGCAGACGCCGAATCTGTTTCGGGCATATCAAATGCCGGATATTCCATTAGCGCAACTTCCCGAGACGAATTTTAACAGAAGCCATGATCGAATAATTGGGATCACGATCTGCCAAGGGTTCATAAATTTTGGTGAGACTAGGCATGATATCAAAAGATACTCGATCACTAATATATCGAGTATAAACTATCTGCGCGCCATAAATCTCACTTTTCCCCTGTACGGTGGAAAATAATGGATCGCTACTGCGATCTGTTCGGCCATATCGACCGGAAATTGAAAACCGGTCTTTCAAGCTGAGCTTTAAATCATAGTTGAGAGCGGCACTCGTGACCGCGCTGATACCACCAAGAGCAGTAGGCTCGGCGCTCCGCGACAACGATCCGCAAAAAGAGCTTCTGACGCCTCGATCACACAGGGAGAATCGTCCTGAGGCATAAGTACTACCATTTCGGTCGCCGAGACCGTCGTCAATAGAGGCATAAGACACGCCGGCACTGGCATTCAAAGAAATACGCTCGCTAAGTTGATGCTGGACGCCAAACTGGGGGCTCACAATCGTAGCATCACCTGCACTGCGGCCAATATAGTCCGCTACGCCTGCATTTACCGATGCCGAAACCGAAGTTCGTTCTGACAATCGATGGCTATATTGCAAATTTCCATAGCCGGTACGATAATCCGATCCGACGCCGTCGCTAAATTTCGAATAGGATGTCACCGCAGAAAAACTTATGGAATTAGACGGACTCAAAACGTGATCAATACCAGCAGACGCATCAAAGGTATTTACGCGAACCCGGCGGCCAGCGACAGTTACGTCAGTTAACGGCACCTCTGGGATAAAACCGGGGTCGAATGGATCCGAGGAGCTTAAAAAGAAAGAATCCTGCAACGTGGAGCGCGACGATTGAAAGCCAGCCCGTGTGGATATTGACGTTCGTTCATCCAGTTGCGTACGGGCCTGTGCTCCGATACGCACCGCTTCGTCGCGTCCATATTGGTTTGTATATTGCGACAAGCGAAAACTGCTTTCTATTATCGCACTCGAACTTTCATTTTCCCAAACCACCTTTGGTTCGACCTTGACGGTCGCGGAGGCCGCCGATTCCCCATTCGTGAGGAGAAAGGGGTTGCTGTCCGCTGTGCCACCTAAGGATACATCAAGAGTTATACGCGGCTCATTTGCCTGTGCACGTGCGGTCGCGGGCAACGAACAGGCCGCTGCTGCTGCCAAAAATGCAGATAGTTCCAAGCGCGCACCGTTGGATGATTTATAAATCATGGAACAATTACCGTGTCGCCGGTCTTGAGCGGCTGAATATTCGCACGCGTGATGTCTTTGTCATCCGCCCCAACCCTGAATAATGGCGCTAACCGAACACGAAAGCTTTCGAGCTGATCGCCGACCTTCCTGATGATCAGAATATTGTCCAGACTGGCAAATTCATTGGGCCCACCAGCCATGCTGAGAGCTTCTAGCACGTTTACATAGCGGCCCGGCGTAAACGTACCAGGTGACTTTACCCGGCCCATAACGGAGAATTGCATCCCACTTGGAGAAATGACGGATACAGTTACCTGAGGAACTTCTCCGCGATATTGGTCCCTGAGACCGGCACTTATCATAGCTTCGATTTCAGAAGAGAGATGTCCTTGCGCCACAATCTGGCCAACCAACGGAAAAGCAATTGTCCCGTCGGGTAGCACCTTCGCTGTCCGTTGCAGACGTTCTTCCCCCCAAACATAGATTGACAGTTCGTCGCCTGCATTTATCCGATAGGCCGAAGCACTAACAGCGGGCGGCGGCTCAAGTTGCGATCCTGCTTGGGCTATAGTCTGCGAAGATAAGGAACCAATCAGCGCAAACGCGAGCATGTACCATATTCGGGTCATAGATTCAGAATGTCCTATCTTAAGTCGACACGTGTTCTGGGGGCTCTATAAGACACCATATGTTGTTTTGCTACTCCATTTACCTTTGTCGCTATGCGGCGAAACACGTAAGTTTAATTACGCTGCTGATATCTGTTGTATTGCTGGCTGCGTGCGCAAGTTCACAAGAAGAGGCCGCCAAAAAATCTGCACAGGCGCAGTCTTACCTTGAACAAAATAGGATTGCGGAAGCCCGAATCGCGATCAAAGAAGCTGTTTCTCTACAGGACGATAGCCCAGATTATCAAATTCTCCGAGGAAGAATAGAATATGCTGCAAACTCTAATGAAAATGCGTTTGCTGCGTTCAGCGAAGCCCTGTCTTTCGATGCTACGAATCAAGAGGCGTTGCAGGCCGTGTCCCAGCTCGGCTTGCAGATCGGACGCTGGCGAGAGTCCCTTGATGCTACGGACAAACTGATTTTGCTCAATCCGAATGATCCAAATGCGATTCTGGTGCGCGGACTGCATGCATTGCTAAAACGTGATTTTAGCAATGCGGACGCATATGCCAATAAATTACTCGCCATTGATCCAGCGAATGAAGGTGCCATCGCTCTCAAAGCGCGGGCCTCCTTTTTAGAAGGCAAGCCGGAAAAAGCGAAGCAGATCCTTGATGAGCATTTGACGAAACATCCAAACACAACAGCGATTTCTCGAACACGTTTGGAAGTGAATCGGGAACTTCGCAATGCCGCGGAGATGGATAAGCAATTTTTAGAATTGCGAAAATTACAGCCGGATGACATTCCCATTCGTATCGATGAAGCTAATTTCCGCTACAAGACCGGAAAAACCAAAGAAGCCACAGCGATCGTTGCAGCGATTTTGGCCAATAAAAAATCGTCACTAGAAAACATCAAAACTTCGATCGATTTGTGGCGCGAATATTCAGTATCTAGTCTTGATCGAGATTTTGTAAGACAGATTGCACGAACGGGTAAGCCCGAAGCACGGATTGCTGCAGCCCACCATTTTGCGATTTCAGGAGAAGAGGCGACCGCAATACAACTTCTCGATGGCTTGGCTGGCCAGAAAGTGGATGCGGAACGGGCGAACATCGCCATGTTAACCGGCAATAACTCTTTGGCCAGATTCCTTGCAAATTCGATTTTGGCTCTTGATAAGACGAATTGCGCAGCGCTGGCAACGCAAGCTCGGCTTCAGCTGAACGCGGGAAAGGTCAAAGCTGCACTTATTTCCGCACAAAGCGCCACCTCGGAATGTCCGGACAACATCAATAGTTGGGCAGCCGCCGCAAAGGCATATTCGCAGCTTGGTGACCCGGTCAATGCTCGCAGAGTTTTTCGCCAGGGAATAGAGGCCAACAAACAGAATGAACCGCTAGCCCGCATCTTTGCAGAATGGTTGATGGCCGAAGGAAAGAATCGGGAAGCCATTGCTACAGCCAAACGGCTAACGCGATTGGCTCCTGCTCTTTCCAGCGGCTGGCGACTGTACAGAGAGATTTGCACCAAGACAGAATCGGATTGCGTAGCCGAAGCGGAACGGGGCCTCGCGGATTCGGCGACGAGATACGGGATTGATCTGTTACCCGGTCAACTCGCCCCGAACGGCCTGTTCGGCCGATTTGTGATCCGATGAAAGAACCGTCGCCGGAACCAATAATGAGTGCGGATGCCGATCAGCGTACGGTCGAATTCTTCGGCTTGAGCTTCAATGCCATCGACGAAAACATGGCCGTCCGCCAGATTCGACACTTGGAACAAAAGAGCGGTTATTTTTATGTGGTCACACCCAATGTCGATCACATCGTGCAACTGGACAAATCAACCGACGATTCACTGATAGAGGCGTACCAAGGCGCCGACTTGATCATTTGCGACAGCCGCATCCTTTCTTTTTTGGCCCAACGATCCGGTTTCAGGCTTGATGCCGTTCCAGGGAGCGACCTCACACGCGAATTGTTGCGAACGGGGAAAAAGGGCTGGCGATTAGCGATGATCGGCGGCGATCCACTGCTCCACGAACAACTGCAGACACTTTATCCCGATTATGAGTGGGTTTTTCATGAGCCGCCAATGGGGCTCCGCCGGAATCCCGATGCTCGCATTTCGATTGCCGAGTTTATCGAAGAAGAAAAGGCAGACATGGTTTTGTTCGCGGTCGGTGCCCCGCAAAGTGAAATAACTTGCCGCGAGATAGCCTTGCGCGGCAAAGCCACAGGCGTCGCCTTATGTATCGGTGCATCACTCGAATTTTTGACCGGTGCAAAGCGTCGAGCACCCCATTGGATGCAGCGCACAGGATTGGAATGGCTCTATCGACTATGCAATGAGCCAAGCCGGCTTTGGCGTCGCTATTTGGTTGAAGGTCCGAAGATATTCGCAATCTGGTGGCGATGGAAAAAATTGAAGTGAAAACAGTTCAGGGTTTTTCGCCATCACGGCGTGTCCGGTTCCAACCTGTCTGGCGAGACGTAAAAAAGCCCAGATAAATGGGTATTTTCCACAGAATGTAAAACGGAATCCGCATAAGCGATTTATACGTGATGACGTCGCGTCCTTCTCTCCACCACGCGACGATCAATATCGTTATCGCGGCCAAAAAACTGACCATAAGAACCAATAAAGGTACAAAATACCCAGACCAAAATGAAATTATGCTCACGCCAAAAATCATGAAGATCGATAACAGCATCAACATGGCAAGTGGCGGAACGAGCATATGGGCACCTATGGCCACAAGATGCCTCGAGCGCTGGCGCAATCCCGAAAGCAACAAAGGCAAACCATTGTGTGCGGCAGCCTGGAGAAATCCATGCTCCCACCGACTCCGCTGTCCTTTGCTGTCAGCGATAGACGCTGCCGGGCTGGTAACCAGCGCACCGTCTTCAAACGAGACCTTCACTCCCAGCCTTGCGAGGGCCAAACCCAACTCAATGTCTTCCACTGCATTTGACGTAGCAAGATCGAGCCGGGCAAATAATCTCCAGGGAAACGCCATTCCTGTACCGAACAGCAAAACACCGCCACCCATCTGCGCAAGCCCACGCGCGCGAACAAGGTTTTTAACCAGCATTGCAAAATTTGAAATATCCACGAGCGGCGAGGCCACCTCCGTTCGTTCCAGCAGATTTACAGATTGCACCGGCTCGCCGCTAGTGACTGCCTTATCAACCAGCCTCGCCATACTACCCTTCGACAGTCTGCAATCCGCGTCAATAACGACGACGGCATCCGGTGGATCCTTGGCTAAAAAGTCGCGGCCATAGGCTAGTGCGAATCCTTTACCCCGGTGCTCTGGATCGGATCGAATTACCGTCTCGGCCCCTGCCCTCCGTGCGAGGCTGGCGGTTTCATCAGTACAATTATCCGCAACAACCAATATCCTGCAATCCGGTGCACTAAATTGCAGCGCTTCCACAGTTGCGCCGATGCTAGAGGCTTCGTTGTGCGCTGGCACAAGGATAACGCCCGATAAATTTCCTGACGTCACGGAGATGGCGCTTGTACTGGAACGCATGAGCCCCGCTGCAATCTCAGCTGTCAGATAGATTAAAATAATCGATAATGGGACGGCCATCAGCCAGGCAAGAATCATGAGAGCAAATTGCATGTCATGTACTCTAGCATGGGCAATATGGCGGTGTATACTTACCCCAGACTGTCCATTGTGAGATTAAAAAAAGAGACTGACTTGCGTCCTCCTTTCCTTTGGCTAATACGTATAAATTTTCTCGGGAGAAATCTATGGCGCGCGACTATTTTTCAACTCGGCGGGTGTTGGTTACGGGCGGCGCTGGCTTTGTGGGCTCCCATCTTATTGATCGCTTGATCGAGCGCGGTGACGAAGTACTATGCGTAGACAACTTGTTTACGGGTGCGAAAGCAAATATCGCCCATCTTCTAAGCCATCCTCGGTTTGAATTTCTGCGTCATGACATCTGCTTTCCGCTGTTCGTAGAAGTCGATGCGATATTTAATCTCGCCTGCCCCGCATCCCCGATTCACTATCAGCATGACCCCGTTCAGACGACGAAGGTATCGGTAATCGGTTCCATTAACATGCTAGGCTTGGCCAAACGCATCAAAGCTCCGATCCTCCAGGCTTCAACTAGCGAAGTCTACGGGGATCCAACGCAGCACCCACAAACCGAGGCATATTGGGGGAATGTCAATCCGATCGGAATAAGATCTTGCTACGACGAAGGGAAGCGATGCGCGGAGACGCTGTTTTTCGACTATCACCGTCAGCATAATCTCAATATCAAGGTTGCGCGCATTTTTAACACCTATGGTCCGCGGATGCACCCGTCAGACGGCCGGGTAGTTTCCAATTTCATCATGCAGGCGCTCGCGGGTGATGATATCACTATTTACGGCGACGGCTCCCAGACGCGCAGCTTTTGCTATGTTGATGATCTTGTGGAGGGCCTCATGCGATTGATGGAAAGTCCAGAAGGGTTTACCGGCCCAGTCAATCTAGGCAACCCGGTGGAATTCACGATACGACAACTTGCAGAAACGGTCATCGAAATGACCGGAGCGAAATCCACACTTGTGGAACAGCCGTTACCTTCGGACGATCCCACACAACGACAGCCGGATATCTCGCTCGCGAAATCACAACTGGGGTGGGATCCCACGCAGAATCTACGAGAGGGTCTAGAAAAGACAATCAGCTATTTCGAGAAGCTAAAGAACGGATAGGTCGCTTTTCTGCAAGCCACAGATAAAATTTCTGTATTCCTTCGCTATGGTCGACCATGCAAATCGTTCAATACCGCTGATTTTATTAATCCGGTCCGAGCGTAGCGCCTCCGTCAATGTATTGGCCAGCACGGGCATGTCTTCAGTATCACAGAGATTGCCATAATCGCCCAGGATCCACCGCAATCTTTCGGTATCATGCGCAATGATCGGCAGTCCTGTCGCCCATGCTTCAAGAAACACGTTTCCGAATGATTCCAGCAGAGATAAATGCAGAAAAGCATCGGCAGACTGGTACAGAGCTGGCATTTCCTGAGCAGTCAGACTTATTCGCTGGAATCGGTTTGGCATGAGCTTATCCGCTAATTCCTGTGCTTCATTGCGCAGGGGACCGTCGCCAGCAACGACCAGATAGGCATCATCCATTGTTGACACTGCCCTTATCCCGTCGAGCACCCGTTTACTTTCGATAAAAGCGCTAACCATAAGAATGATTGGCTTGTCGGGCGGGAAACCGAAACGAGCGCGTTCTCCGGGTCCGGGCTTGAACCGAGCCAGATCCACGCCATTGGGAATCAGCGCACAATTCCAAATCGACCTGTTTCTTTCGTAATAATCCGGATTGGTGCAGACCAGTCCATCACATGAAAATGAGCGATATTCAGACCGGTTTTCAACTGCTGGCCAGTCGCCGTTTTGGGTAATGAATATCTGCAGAGGTTTGCGGCGAGCAGGCCTGCGCAAAGCCCATTGAGTGAAAGGAAATGAACAGGTTACGACAGCGTCATATGCAGATGGATCATAGGAACGTAGCAAGTTTGCCGAAAAAGTAGCATCCTCCCATGCCGTTTCGCTACGCACCGGCGGGAAGTGAGGCCACTTTTCAAACCGTTCTCGCGCGACGGCATCGACATGTTGGAAACGGTAGGAAGTTCCCGGCCGCGGTTCACCTGATCCCATCAAAGTGACATCATCACCGGACGCAGCCAATGCTTCTGCGACAGACATCAGAGCAACTTCAGCGCCGCGGTCATATTTGTGAAACCCCGGCAGGGCGAAAAGCAGTCTCATCGAAATTCCTCTATATGCATGGCAATTTGTCAGTTAAGCTGTTAAGTATTAGGTACAAAACCGATTTCATCATTCCAGAGCAATATTTCATGACGATCAATTGGGAACCGGCAATTGGCGATCCTACCCCAATAGGCTGGTTCATCGTATTCGCATATTTTGTGGCCGCAATCCTCTGCTTCCGTTCCGCAATAACTGCCAATGCAAAATCGATCGATTTTAGGACAGCCGCTAATCTGGAACAGTATTTTTGGTTTACGGCTGCAATTTTGCTGATTTTGCTTGGTATAAATAAACAGTTAGATTTACAATCGCTGTTTACAGAAGTCGCCCGCGTGATCGCCAAGTTGCAGGGATGGTATGATAATCGTCGAAATTATCAACTGCTCTTTATCGAAGGCTTGGGTATTTTTACCCTAGCTGTTGGCGTGGGAATCTTATGGCTGCTGCGAAGAACAGATGTTTGGGTTAAAATCGCGCTGTTCGGATTTTGCTGTCTAGGTGCATTTGTTGTCGTTCGCGCTGCGTCCTTTCATCATGTAGATCAATTTCTCGGCGAGGAAATATTAGGTTGGCGCTGGAACTGGATTCTGGAATTATCCGGCATCGGAGTGATCGCCATGGCATGCCTCGCCTATCTGCGGAAGCCCCGTCCATATCGCTAGTTTTGTTCATTGCAAGCAATCCAGACCAAATTTTGACTCCGGAATAACAAGGAAAAATGGATCCCCCGATATTTCCCACCATGCGCCGTCAATATTCACATCCGACTAAGCTTGAAGCTAGCGCGAGATTTGACCAGATGCGCCCAGCAGAAACCCTTTATTCGCTTTAAAATAGCGAAATACCGGAGCAACTTTATACCCCTGGCTATTTAGCGGGAACATTCTCCGCCTTCTTCTTTTCATTTGAAGAGGGTTCAAACCGGGGCTGGTATTTTATCTCTCCCTTTGCCCGGGCTTGCTTCAAGCGCTCTTGCAATGCCTTGGCCAATTCTTGATTCCGCATAGCTTGCAAAGCCATCGGGCCCATATCGGCACCGTCGGTGGAAACCGCATTTTCGTCGGTTATAACTGCTACTGTAACCAAACCATTTTCTGGAATGACAAAAGGTTCACCTTCAGGAAGTGCTTTGATCTGATCCAGTCGTTTTTGGCCTAGTTGAGCCGAATCCATCTTGGCCAATCCGCGCTGATACTTGATACCTAACGTGTCCAATCTGGTCGCGACAGCCGCCATAGAATGGTCATCTTCCAAGGATTTCAGCTGTTCCATGTTGCCGGGGAAAGGAAACTGGATTCGGTCAATCGTATAAACCGTTCTCCCGGCGAACATCGACGGGTTTTCAGACATATATTTGTCTATGGCCTGTTGATCAGGTACCCGAAAGGTCCGCTCCGCCCTTTTTCCGAGCAACTGGACCAACAATGATTCTTCAAGCTGGCGACTTCGAATCAAGTATTCCGGTGTCTTGTCCAGATCTTCTTCGCGAGCAGATTGTGCCAATAGCCGACGTTCTACAATTCGCGACAATGCAGCTTTCTGGATCACTTCCTTGTCGATGCCTTCGGGAATTTTTGCATCACCAACCTCGGCATTTATTTCCTGCAGGGTAATCTCTTCTCCATTTACGACAGCCGCAACCTGGCCCTCGGGCTCCTTGTCACAGCCAGCCAAAAGAACGGTGAAGCACAAGGCCCCATATAGATAACGTTGATGGAACATATTGATCTCCTTAAGCGATTCAGCCGATCAGCAGTTTTTGCAGGTGGCGGGGTGATGATTCGATAAATTCGCGGGTAAATTCTGTCAGGATCGACAGTGCTTTTTGCTGGTCGCCCCCCAACACAGAGACGCGCATCATCATGCCATCAGGAATATCCCCGGCCAGATTTGCCCGCATCACCGAAATTCGTTGTTCGCTCCAGGAGCGTGGGAATGCATTGCCAAGACGGGTGAAATAAACAACTTGTTCAGTCCTCCGAGGTGACTTTGCGGTAAAAATATTTGCAGGAATTGACCTTCCAGCTCCAGCGATCCCGATTTGACGCGTTTCGGTGAGCTGGAAGCCTCCGACCGGATAGCATACCTCAGGCCTATGGACCTGCAACACGCCATCCTGTTCGTTGTTATATGCAAGTAACATCATCACGGGCGGGGACCCAGACTTTGCGTAAACACGTGTGACCAAATTATCATATAGTCGATCTTGCAACGCATCAGGCGGCGGCAATATTACTTCGCCCTGTGACAATGACATCCAGTTTCCGAAAGCCTTGGGCACAAGCTTGTCGAATGCTTCCGCCTCGACCACTGGTTCTGCAATTTCCGGTTGCCGCGTATAAGCAATCGCTGAAGCACTCGCCAATACCGCTCCGATGATAAAATTGCGACGATTGACAAGACTGGTCTGCTTGCCCTGCTTCGATTTCCCGTTATCCATATTGATTGGCCGCTTTCGATTTCACGATATATCGATCCCAAATAGGCTTCAAAATTTCATCGGCGGCAAATATCGTAAATAACGCTATTGCGAACATCACAATTCCGGCAAAATTGTGCAGGAAGCCCTGGGCCGTTGCTTCGCCAGCATGATAGGTCAACAAGATCAAAATCAGTACTCGGAAAAAATTCGCCACCAGAGCGACAGGGACAATCAAAAACACAAGCAACAGCGAATAACGCCAATCTGCCTGATGACGCATATAGATATAGAACAACGATATTGCTGACAAAGAAATAATGGAATTGATCCCCGAACATGCTGCCGCGACAAGCAATTCATATTGGCCAATATAGATTCTGACGCCCTCTCCGCCTATCGGATAGTCAAACAATTGAAGAAAACCGATCGCCGCCTTCGACAACCATATTTTCATTGGTACGGTAGCCAGTGCGACAACAGATTCCGGCGGTGGGAAAATAAAGGCCAGATAAAAGATTGGAAACCAGAGCCGCTTCATGACCTCCATACCGACTAGACTATAGAGCACGATCAGCAACGTTGCATACATCAGATAGCCCTCAATCTCAACAATCTGGGTAATTCTGGCAAATATTTGCAGAGGGACGAAAATTGCGAGTAGCAGCCAGACCAGAGGCATAGAAGGCGCCTGGAGAAAAGATTTCGACTCTTTCCACCTGCGCAACAACAGCCATAGCCCTGTAGCCAGCACGATGGGGCCGTGCGCGCCCTCTTCTCCGGTCCAAGATTGCTCGATGACAAATTTCATGGTCGGCACACAAAATGCAATAAGCCCGAGCAGCAATATCACGGATTGGAACGACCAACCCCCTGACATTTTGCCTGGCGAAATAATTTTGTCGCCGTGATTGGCTGCATTGGCTATATCGTTATTCAAAATACCCCCTCCTTGATGTCTTCCCAATAGATCACGTCATACCTGTTGCCAATGATTGATGTACGACTATGTGTCCGTCATGTCTCAATCCGGAACATTCAGCATCCTTTTGGTTGTTAAGCGCCAAAATGGTATAAGTATTCTTATTATCGCGCCTTGGCAGTAGTATAGTTGCATTGGAATAAAATATGAGCCGGCCAGGTAAAAATATTCGGCTACGCTTGATCATCGTGATGGCGTTACTTCTAGCTGCAGCAGGAACGACCGCTGCATTATACCTGCTGTTGGCACCATCTGGCCCGACTGCGGAGAACACTAACTTGCCAATCAAGAACGCCAATGGAGCAGAGTCGGAACCTCCAGAGCCCGAATTGCAATTGTACAAGCCGATAACCGCAGCGCAGGCCGAAGAAGAAAATGACGGACTCCCGTTTTCAACTACGCCAATTGAACGGGCGCTACCGTTAGTGTTACCACCGAGCCAATTGCTACCGATCGAACGCAGAAATGCGATTGATTGCCTGTCGTCTGCAATTTATTATGAAGCAGGCAATGAAACCAGCCAAGGAAAACGGGGCGTTGCCCAGGTTGTTCTTAACAGGGTTCGTCATCCTGCATTTCCCAATTCAATTTGCGGAGTAGTTTATCAGGGCTCCGAGCGCCGTACTGGCTGTCAGTTCAGCTTTACGTGCGACGGGAGCCTCGCTCGGCGGCCTAGCCGGAAAAGTTGGGAGCAGGCCCGGCTCATCGCGATCGGAGCCATTTCAGGGGCGGTGGAGCCAACCGTAGGAATGTCCACGCATTATCATGCAAATTATGTCATGCCTTACTGGGCGCCATCGCTTAACAAGATCGTCAAAGTCGGCTCGCATATTTTTTATCGCTGGAAGGGCTCATGGGGCCGTCGTCAGGCATTCGTGCAGACTGTCCAGCTCGATGATATCGACCTTTTTCCGATGATGAATGATCGAATTGTTCTGGACCCTGAAGAAGATACATTCGAAATTGACCTCCCGATAGAACCGCCATCGCGTATTGTCGCGGATGAGGAGGCTTCCGCCCTTACCAGCGTTCAACTCCGACCAAAAATGACAAACCCAATAGCGCCCGAAATATTGGCTGATCAGCGCACCTCGACATTGACGGCGGACGATCAAAAGTCCACACTTAAGACTGACCAGTAGTTTCGACATGGGGGGCAGAGTTGAGCGTTAAAAGTACATCGGATAGCAATAAGCTGTCCATACCTTATTTTGCCTTGGTTCTTGGCTTGATAGTGCTCATTCTCGCCGCTCTCGGTAGCTGGTATTATACCGGTTTGATTAGCCGCTTGGGCGAATGGCAATTCGCTAATTTCGGGATATATTTCAACTTAGCATCCATTCTGCTTTTTGTTGCGCTGCTCGCTGTCATTTGGCGAATTGGCCGCGCCTTGATAAACCGCACTCGAAAAAATGACGATGATCGTGAGATTGAGGAAGCGGAAGACATTCGTAAAAACCGGCTCTTGACGACCATTGCCAAGAAAATCACGGGCTGGCTTGGCTTGGCAATACTCTTTTCAGCATTCATTACGTTGATTTATTTGGTTTTGCTCCCTTCGGACGAAATGAAAACGAGAGAGATTAATGCTTCTCAGGCATCACGTGGACCAGAAGGTCCTGTCGAATTGAGCGGTGTTACCGCCATCGGGCAAACAGCACGCTATCAGCAGGGCTTCCTGTTTTGGCAACGCACATATTATTTCATGCCGATTGCTATGGAAATAGATCAGGACAAAGTCAGTAGAGCTACTGTGTTTCTGGAAGTTCCAGCAAAGCTTGCCAAATCGAATTCCAAGCTGCGCGCGCGGGGCATTCTGCGGCACGGGACTTTGCCTGATGAAGTTTCCGCAATGTATAATGGCGTGAAATTTCCGGTCGCAAAGGATGCTAGTGTCATTTTTGCAAATGATTCCAGCAGCAGCTGGGCCACGCGGGTTTTGTTATACGATATGCTGTTGCTCGGGTGTATAAGTCTTATTTTCAGCTGGTTGCTGAAACGAAGGGAAAAGCGGCTAGAGAAAGAACTTGGTAACCATAATCACTAACCAAGTGCTCTAATCCATTTTTTATGCCTTGCTTCCATAAAGCTAGGCATGCTCGACTATGGTAACATCATGACTGCTTCAATTGTCTTGCTCTTCGGAGCAATACAAATTGGCGACGCATTAGACGTTGACGACGCTCTCGCGTCGGACACCGCTTATCTGGCGAGCAATAAAGCCATAACCGATGGTACATTCAACCTCAGTCCGTCCGGAATTTCAATTGAACGTGCAAAAGACGGTCTTTTCCACGTTACCGCTTTCGTAAATGGCCAACCCGTTGACATGGCTATCGACACAGGCGCGACACGAACCGTGATTACGCAGACCGATGCCACCAGGGTCGGCTTGTCCTCGCCCACGGGCACTTATAGCAATATGGAAACCCTGAATGGTCAGGTCCGGCTATCACGGATGATGATAGACAGCTTTTCAGTCGGTGACCGGGAAATAGAAGGCTTGGAAGTCGTACTGGGCCCTCAATCTCTAAAGCAATCAATCGTCGGACTTGACGCTATCAGCCGGAGCAGCCCGTTATTGGTGGACGGTGACCGGTTGACGCTTCTGGCGGCGAAGAACCGCGCCGCTAGCGAATAGGCCAACAAGAAAAAGCATCCATATGCCTGGTTCGGGTACCGGCGAGATTACCGGTGGAACGACGGGCACAACAACGTCAGGCGTTTCAGGTCCGGGTGTCGTTGGCGTCGTGTCATTCGGATCAAGCAAAGCAACTGTGGTGATCGGCGATCCACCCAGATTCCCGAAACTTGGGCTACCGCCACCAAGATTGCCGGTTAGTCCAGTTCCGGCGCCGCCAGCGTTACCGCCATTCGAAATGCCGCTATCAACAAATCCTGGTTGAGCGCTCGAGCCAGAACCATTGCCTGTTGGGCCTTGATTACCCGCGGCGATTTGTTCATCGCTGGGCGAAGACGTTAATGGCCCTCCGGATCCGCGCGGCGCAATATTCCGGCGAAGAGAGCCGGTTGCTCCGTTTCCTCTGCGAATGGGTCCCGGGATGAACCGCGATAAATTTGTCTCATCTAGCGACACGAGATTAGTAAGGCCGGTTTCGCCCACTTCTCTTCCCAAAAATCCAGTGTCACCCTCGCCTTCAAATGGCAAAAGCGCACGTTCTCTGTAAGAAGAGCCCGATGCGATCAGCATACCAACTGCAAATGTCGCTAACCATATATCAAGTTTGACGGCGATGATCTTTCCCCTTGGAATCATCCAGAATTCAATTGTATCCTGAACATTCCATAGCAAAGAACAAATTTTTCTGAAAGGTAATTAACCAACACCCATTATCCCGCATTCCAGGTAGCAGCGGCGATTGGCAAACACGGCCAACTTTTGTTCTTTTATAATTTTGCCCCGGGCTTGATTGGAAAAAATGCGCGCTGACCGAATTATCATTATCCGGCATTGCTGCAACTTTCAGCACGCTCGCTTTTTTCGGCATCAATTTGGTTGGTGACTTCCTTCACGGACATCGGATAACGAAAAATATCTTTCGTGCTCGAAAAGGTCATCACGCGGCACTCTGCCCCCAAATGATGAATTGCAGCCAGACCAACAGATTCATTCCGATTCCAAAGATGCTTCCTCGACTGGATTGCTCCTCGTCAGCGGTCGATAGACAAATTGCGATTATGCAACACGTACTCGGCCCTCCGTTCCATCCACAGACACAGGGTAAGATCGAGTGCTGGCACTTGGCCTTGTAGAGTCGGATACAGCTGCAGAACTATTCTTATCTGAAGAAACAGGCCGAGCGTTTTTTTGAGCAACACGGCATCAGCGAAAACACGAGAGCCTCAACAACGTCTGCTGATGTCCAGTTTGACAGGGCAGAAACCATCATTAAACAGAGAGAAACGGCCAAACTCAAAACTATCGCACAACGAGGCTTGCGTTAACAGAGGCTAGCCGTTTGATATCAACCAACCAGATAGCGCAAAAAACTCGCCTACGGTAAGACGACGGGCAAAGCGAACATCAGAAATTGTCCCAATTTGGAGCAGATATCCCTTCCGCTACTTAAAGCTTGGTTGCATTTTAATAATATGTTAACCCGAAATTGGGCCGTAAAATTTAGGCGCAGCGATGCGCAACGAACTGCTTTTGCAGTGTTTAATTACAGGGGATTACATGAAAAAATATTTGCTAGCCGCACTATGTTCGGCAACATTTCTCGCACCACAGATCGCAAATGCGGCAACGGTAGTGAAACAGTTTGACTTCTCCAATGGTGGCACATCGGTTGCAAGTGGTTCCTTCAGCTACGATGATTCCAACTTGGGCATTTTAAGTTATGCGGATCTCATCAATTTTTCACTAACCATAGACGACACCTACGATCTAGCGTTCGTCGGCGCGCTGCCAGCCGCGAGTAGCTATATATATTTTGGGTATGATACCTCATCCAATGAATTTGTACCCGGATATGTTACCGGCTATGATAATACATTTAATGCTGATGGCGGCTACAGCGGAGTGCTCGCCGGCACCAACGGTACTTCAGGTTTCTTTTTTGATCCACTAGCTGGTCAGGCTGATCCCGCTGGTTCTGGCTTCGCCGGAACTTTTGCAGAATATGGCCCATATAGACTTGGCGAATATGATACGCTTACAATTGGTGCCGCAGTCCCAGAACCAGCAACATGGGCGTTCATGATCTTCGGCTTTGGCGCGATTGGCGGCGCGATGCGTCGTAAACGTAAAACCAATGTAAAAGTCAGCTACGCTTAATCGCCATTTGACAAGGCAATCACAAAGCCCTGCTGGAGTGATCCAGCGGGGTTTTTTGTTCGCAAGCGTCAGTGTGCAGACTTGTTTATTTGGCGTCTGAATGTCTGCATTGAAAATGCAATGCGCACATAGAATCGGACCACTGCGGCTATTCGAAAGTGAGCGTTCGCCGGCCGGTTTTCGATCCAATTTGAATAGTCACCTTATTTACATCCAACTTTCGCCTTTTCCTGAGCTTCTTTGGCGCGGTTAAAATTCATCGGATCCGCTGAATAAATATTGCACCACACCGCTTTGTGCACTCCAGCGATGTCGGCGCGCATGCGGGACTGACATCAAAAGGGCACCAGTCAGGCGAGATCGACTATGATGGCGGCATCTGCAAAAGCGGAGACGTGATGCTGCACACTATGCTTTATGAAGCGGCACAATCGATGCTCACCCATTCCCGAAATCCCGAGCGAAGGATTGCCACCAAAAGCCAGAAAATAGGTTTGCCCGGAAGCCGAAGCGGATGAAATCAAGGTCCGTGCCTAGCAGCCAGAGTCAAAGCGCAACCGCATTCCCGGGGAACTTCGCGAAACCGAAAAGGAAGGACGGCTCTCCGTGTCGTTCCTGGCAGTTGATCCTGGCCCGGGCTTTGACCAACTTTTCTTTTGATTTCAGCCAATAATCCGGTCTGTCGCTTCAAGTAAAATATGGCTGATTTTGTTGCAAATCAGCGGTAATGAACCTAGAAACACATGGACTATATGCGCCTCATGACAGAATAAAATCTTATAATGAAAACGAGTATATCCGGATAATGTCAGATTCCAAAAAGCGGGCTACGATCGTTGATGTTGCAACTGCTGCAAATGTCTCGATCAAGACCGTTTCAAGAGTTTTCAATGACGAGCCACATGTCCGGAAAGTCCTCCGTGATAAAGTCCTAAAGGCCGCCGAGGAACTCGACTATCATCCCAATTTAATGGCACGAGGTCTGGTCGGTCGGCGCTCCTTTCTGCTTGGCCTGATCTACGAGAATCCCAGTCCAAACTATGTTGTGGAATTACAGCGCGGAGCACTGGATCGCTTGCATGGAGAAAAATATCGCCTGCTCGTGTTGCCGGTCGAGTCCGTTGCGAAAGTGTCAGGCAAGATCATGAGCATCTTGCGGGCTGCCGCGCTCGACGGCGTGATCCTGACTCCGCCAGCGTCCGATCACCCTCAGGTGCTAAGCGAACTGACCCGTCACAATTTTCCGTTTTCCCGCGTTGCCCCTACCGAATCTCTCGATATTGGCCCCAGCAGGACAACCGACGACGTCGAAGCATCGCGGAAAATGACCGCTTATCTGCTCGAACTCGGGCATCGGCGTATCGGCGTTATCAAGGGCGACCCGACCCACCCTTCCAGTGGCGCCCGACTGGATGGATTTCTGGATGCCTTGAAAGCCGCTGGTGTTTCCCATTCACCCGATATGGAAGAACAAGGCTATTATACCTATGAATCGGGTCTGGCAGCGGCGCATAAACTGCTCGACCGACCGGATCGCCCAACGGCAATTTTCGCGCAAAATGATGACATGGCGGCCGCAGCAATCATGGCCGCACGCGACCTGGGCCTTAGCGTGCCCGACGATGTCTCGATCGCCGGATTTGATGATAGTGCGATCGCCCAAATTGTGTGGCCTCGCATTACCACCATCCATCAACCCGTGTATGACATGGCACGCGACGCGACAGATGCCCTCATCGCGAAGCTCGAGAACAAACCGTTTAATATGCTTGAAACGCATGCTTGCGAATTGATTGTCCGGCAATCAACCGCACCGCCTGCCAACCAGCCGTGATCCAGCGCCGCGAACGTCTGAGCTATGCTGCAGGCGATGTCGGCTTTAATCTGATCTGGCAGTCGATAGAGCTATACCTGCTGTTCTTCTATATCCAGATTCTGCATCTGCCACTCGGCATTGCCGCCGGTATTTTTCTGATTGGTGCCGTCGTTGACTGGCTTTTCGATCCGATCGTCGGCGCGCTCGCAGATCGCACGGCGGTTCGTTATCCGATGAAACTGTGGGTCCTGCTCAGCGGTCCGCTGATTGCCGTTGCATTATGGCTGGCCTTTCGATCACCCGCGCTTGAAGGCTATAGTCTCGCACTTTATGCCGCCGTCACCCATGTCGGATTGCGATTTGCCTATGGCTGCGGGAATATTCCCTATGCCGTGCTGACCGCACGGATCACCGATGAACCATCGGAGCAATTGAAGCTGACCGGGCTCAGAATGCAGGGTGCGGCGCTAGGTGGACTGACCGCCGCTACCATCTATGCTTTGACATCCGGAAGCGACGCTCCGTTTCTGACCGGCGCGCTGATTTTGGGCGTGCTGGCGCAACCATGTTTCTTCATTACCTGGCTTGGCGTCAAGGAACGCGTCGCTGCGCCGCCCACGCCACCCCTGTCTCTACTTCAGGAAATTTCTCACTATTTCAGATTGATCGGTCAGAATGACGCCCTGCGCCGATTGCTGCTGACGATTATAGTCGCCGGATTGAGCACGACCGTGACCGCCAAGTCGATCCTGTTTCTGTTCGACCGCGACCTCGGCAATTCCGAATGGGGATATTGGGCCGCGCTTTTGCCGTCCGCAGCGCTGCTGATAACCGCGCCATTATGGGTCGCGTTGTCAACCCGGATCGGTCTGGTCGCTACTTTGATTTGGGCGGTTTTGCTGCACATAAGTGCACTGGTGATGCTGGCGATATTCTATTCCCACGGTCTGGAAGTCGCAACCGTGATCCTCGCCATTGCAATCGCCGCGACATGCGGCATGTCGATCATGTTCTGGTCGATGGTCCCGATTGCCATCCGCGATCTCGAAACATTGCCCGGTGGAACCGGCTGCGCGGCCCATGTCTATGCGTTGTCCAATGTCGCCCGCAAACTGGGGCAGGCCCTGGCGCCACAGATTATCGCGTTAAGTCTGGCCTTGACCGGCGGTGCCAACGCCACAGCCAAGGGCGGAGCGGTTTTACCGGGGATGATTCTGGCTGCGGTCATTTGCTGTATCGCGGTTTTCCTCTATCGGCCAACGAGCGAGCGGCGTGGTAGCGGTCAGACCGGTTAACGCCCGAAACCGGATATGGACGGTGGATGAAAAGCGGGACGACGATGGTTGCCCGGCGTGATCAGCGCTTCCAGAAACTGATCATGCGACGGAGCGGCAGCGGCGAACTGCTCAACTGCCGCACTAACCTTCCCCATTATGTCCCGAACATCTGCAAAATCGGGGATATCCACCAATGGATCATAGCTCTTCGGCTTTAGCCCCATACCGCGCGCTACAAAAAACCAGCTCAAATCGTGGAACAGCTCGCGCCGGCGCGATATGATTCTGCCGTTATGTTCAAACATTTCGATCTTCTCGGTGAGACTGTGCGGCAGCGGCGCTTCACGAACATGATCCCAAAACGGTTCGCCAACGCGCTGATTGGGATAATAATGGAGCATGAGAAAGTCGCGAATATGCTCATATTCGGTCAGGGTCTCGCGGTTATAGGCGGCTTCCAGCGAGGGATCGAAATTGCGGTCAGGGAAATAGTCGAGCAGCCGGTTGAGGCCGGTCACGATCAGGTGGATGCTGGTTGACTCCAGTGGCTCCAGAAATCCCGCAGACAATCCGATCGACACGCAATTGCCTTTCCAGAATTTTCTCCGATGGCCGGCGGTAAAACCGATCACCCGGGGGTCTGCAAGGGCCTTTCCGTCCAGCGAACCAACCAGCCGTTCCTCGGCATCGGCATCGCTGATATAAGCGCTGGAATAGACATAGCCGTTGCCGACGCGGCTTTGCAGCGGGATACGCCATTGCCAGCCTGCTTCGCGCGCGATTGATAACGTATAGGGTGTTCGCGGCCCAGCCGCCTCGCTCTGCACGGCCACGGCGCGATCGCAGGGCAACCAGTTGGTCCAGTCTTCATAGCCGGCGTTCAAACCTTGTTCGATCAGCAACCCGCGGAAGCCGGAGCAATCAATGTAAAGGTCGGCCGATACGGCCGAGCCATCGTCGCAGAATAGCTGGTCGATATGACCGCGATCATCGATCGTCGCCCGTTCGACTTTACGATCAAGGCGGATCACGCCGAGCTGTTCGGAAACCCGGCGCAGATAGGTCGCGACCAAGCCGGCATCAAAATGCAAGGCATAAGAGAGAGCACCGCCCGGAAACTGGCCATCCGCTGGTGGGAAGAGAAATTTATTCTGCTCGGCCAATGCAATCGAGGGGCAGAAGTCCGCTACACGGCCTTCATGACCCTGGGCTTCATTCTTCCACCAATAATGGTGGAACGGCCGGCGATCGATGGTGACGCCAAAATTACCGAACGGATGCCAATAGCTGTGACCGCTCTTCAACCAGTCACGAAACTCGATTCCCAGTTTGAAAGTAGCCTGGGTTTCCTTGACAAAATCGACCGGGTTTATTTCGAGCAGCTTTAGAAATTCAAAGACCGGAGGAATCGTTGCCTCACCGACGCCAATGGTTGGTATGGCCGATGACTCGATCAACATGATCTCGGTGCTGTCACGGGCGAAAATCCGGCCCAGCAAGCAGGCCGCCGACCAACCGGCAGTGCCGCCGCCAACAATGGCGATTTTTCTGATCTGACGCGTTTCACTCATAATCGTGTTCCGCATTCCCGGTCGCCGGACCATGATTTGGCAGTTGTCAGACCGGCAAACAAACTCGCAAAAAACCGAGCCCGTATCCACAGGGGATACGGGCTCGCATCACGGGAGCCTAGAATTTGAATTTGCCGCCGACATAGATCCTGCGAGAGCCGGATTCATACCGGAATGGCAGTTCCGGGAATTGCAGATAGGCCGACTGGTTCGACTTGGTCAGATTTATCCCTTCGACAAATACCCCGAAATTCTCGTTGATATCGTAGGATATCTGACCATCGAACTGGCCGTAGGCCCGCTGGTATATGCCAAGCGTGCGCGTCACACCGCCATCGCCAAAACCGAAATTTCCGACAAATTGCTTTGACCGCCAGGTGTACGACCCGCGCGCTGCAAATCCGCCTTTCTCGAAATATAGCTGCGTGTTCAACGAGTGTTTCGATACGCCCGGCAATGCCAGATTGTCGTCAAAGTCATTGAAGCCATCGGTCTTGGTATCCGAGAATGTATAGTTGGCGGTGAAGCCCAGACCAAAGTCAAAGGCATATTGGCCCGCAACTTCGAAACCGCGGACACGACCGCCGGTGCCGTTGGCCGGCTGGCTGACGGGCCCCAATCGGCCGCCTGCCTGATCATTGACGAAGACCGGAACGGTCTCCGTAACAATGAACGAATCCACTTCTTTCCAGAAAGCACCAATTGACAGCAGACCCTGGCGACCAAAATACATTTCATAGGCGAGGTCAAACTGATAGGCGCGGAACGGCTCCAGCTCGGCATTACCCCGTGAACCGTTGGTGAAAAGGAACAGATTTTCGGTCGGCGAACCAACTGTCGAATCTCTGGTGAACTGCGTGGAGAACCCGCGACCAAGATCGTCAAGCTTTTGCCGCGCAACAACGCGTGCGGCAGAGAAACGCAGCTTCTTGTCATCGGCGATATCAACAACCGCGTTGATGCTCGGCAGGAAGTCGGTCGTGCTCCGAACAATCGTGTCTGTCTGGAAATCACGCAAGACACCATTCCAGCTGTCCGTCCCCCAATAGCTTGGATCAGCATTGGCCGGCTGGTTCTGGTCCACCCGCAATCTGGTGTTCACAATCCGCAAGCCGACATTGATATGATAAGGATCATCCGCCCCGCCCATATCAGCCATCACATAGCCCGATTTTGTTTCTTCCTTGACGAGATAGGCCTGCAGCGGGTCTTCAAAATAGCTGAACGGCGTGTCCGGATAAAGCGCCTGAATCCAGGCCAGTGCATTGGTCATCTGGGCGCGGTCCTGCACCGAAATGCTGTTGCCCGGAATATTACCACCGCCGGCAAAGTTTTCGATCGTTTCCACCCGTTCCGGATTGGAGATAAAGGACTGGAACGGAGTGATCAGAGCGGGAGAATTGCCAAAACGGCTGCAACCGGCAAAAGCGGCAGGCTTGTTGGCCTCGGGAAGATCGCATATCTTGTACCCGATCGCGCCGTCCTGGAAATAACCATATGGCGTCCAGTTATACTGGAAATTTGCCACCCGCTCCGCGTCGGGAATCGCCGTTGCATCCAGTTCACCCTTGCCGGAATAGTCGGCAAGATAACGTCCCGAACCGAATTCGACGGTGCGTTGACCATAGCGGAAACCCGCACTCAGGGTTATCGTATTGTCATCGCTATTGTCGACGTCATAGGCAAAATCCGCCTTGATCGAATGGCCGTCGACTTTCGAACGATCGCCAAAAGCCCAATGCGATTTGAAATAGCCATTTGCCGGATTGGTGAACAAATCGTCAGCCGTGCCGGCACCAAAGCCGAAGGTCGGGAATTTGCCGTTTGCATAATTGAAATCCCAGGTCGCCGGAGCCGCCGGATTGCCGGGTACACCGTTGATCAGAGCGCCGCCGGGATCGGTCGCGCGAATGCCATATTGGGTATAGCGAACGTCGGCATTGGCTACTTCGCGATTGAGATCCGCAGTTGAATAATTTGCAGCGATATTGACGCGGAAATTGTCACCATTGTCCCAATCGATCCCGAATTGCAAATTGTCCGACGTAATGTTCGTGACATCTACCAGCGAGATAACCTCGGCCGAATTCGCCTGCACGGTGCCGCCTTGCAAAACGCCATTGGCGTCGATCACGGCGTCCGGGCTCAACTGCAGCAATTCTCCCTGTCCGAACGGGAATTTGGCCGAGGCTTCGCGGGTGTCCACCTTCAGGTCGGAGTGGATATAGGTCGCACTCAGCTCCAGTTCGTCGGTCGGACGATAGTTGATGCCAAGCGAGGCACCCCAGCGCCGACGATATTGATCGCGGTCGGTGATATAGCGATATTCCGGAGCATAATAGTTGGTTGGCGTTGTCGCGGTGTCGCGGCGTCCGTCGGCAAACGCCCAGTTTCCGCGATTTTCTCCGCCGAGCACATTATGGTGATCGTTGGTTTTATCATAGCTGAAAGAGGCGATAATACCCAGCTTGTCATTAAAATTATAGCTCGCGATCAACGCTCCCGTTGGTTCCCATCCACCGATTTCAGAACCCTTGTTCATTCGGGCGTTACCGGCAACAGTGAAGCCCTCTTTCATGTCGAGCGCGCTGCGCGTCTTCAGGTTGACGATGCCACCGAGGCCCCCTTCAATCAAAGAAGCATTGGGTGACTTGAATACGTCGACACCACCGATCAACTCGGATGGCACACCTTCGAGCGAATCGTTGCGGACAAAATTGCCCTCACCGACCTTGAAGGTTTCCTGACCACTGACGAACAGATCACCATTGAGAAGCGTCAGATTTTGTTCCAGTCCGCGAATACGGACTTTTGTCCCCTGACCATTTTCGCGATCGATCTGCACGCCAGGTAGGCGCTGCAGCGACTCTGCGATATTCTGGTCCGGGAATTTGCCGATATCTTCCGCCGTCACCGATTCAATGATCAGGTTTGAATCACGTTTGGAGACCAGCGCATTTTCCAGCGATGCGCGAAACCCGCTGACGATGATGATATTTTCATCTGTTTCGGTGGCCTCCGCTTCCGGAGCCGGAGCGTCCTGAGCCATGGCAATGCAGGCACTTCCCATTGCGTACAAGGAAGCAGCAGCCATTAAACTACGTCGCGATATATTTCTGTTACCGATCATTCTAACATCCTCCCGAATGTAACGCTTTTCCGCGAAATCATCCATTTTATATCATCTGCAGCCATTGCGACCTGCAGATGTGAAAAAGGGCAAAATGCACGCCCCAGTTGCGCCAATGGACTCAGACAAGTCCATCTCGCATATTGATCTGCAAGAAATTGATAACGCTGTCAACGCAAAAATGACAAGGTTGTCAAATTTTATTGATAACGTTGTCAAAAATATGTATTGGCCGGTCGGAAGGCTACTCGAAAATAGCCGAGACTGTGCGGGAGGATATGGAATTGACCTTGAATAGATATTACAAAATCGCTGGCCCGTTGCTGGCCCTGACGATGATCCCGGCCTGCGTAACCACGCCCCTTCCGGCTGAAAACGTTTCAACAACGCCAGATGATGGCGCAACAACCGTCCACCCAGAGATCTGGCCGCAGGCGAATTGGCCCTATGTCAAAGATGCCGCCGTAGAGGCTCGCATTGAATCAATCATCGCGCGCATGACGATCGAAGAGAAGGTCGGTCAGGTCATCCAGGCCGATATCGCCAGCGTCACACCGGAAGAAGCGAAACGCTATCATCTTGGTTCGATCCTCAATGGCGGGAACTCTGCACCGGGCGGAGACGAATTTGCCCCACCGGACAAATGGCTGGCGCTCGCCGATGCCTTTTATGATGCCTCGGTTGACACCAGCGGCGGCCGCACCGCCATTCCGATCATCTGGGGCACGGATGCGGTTCACGGCCACAGCAATATTGTGGGGGCGACGCTATTTCCTCATAATGTCGGCCTCGGCGCGATGCGCGATCCCGAATTATTGGAGCGAATCGCTCAGGCAACGGCGCTCGAATTGCGATCAACCGGAATCGAATGGACCTTCGCTCCTACCATCACTGTGCCGCAAGACGGTCGCTGGGGCCGCGCCTATGAAGGCTATTCTCAAGACCCTGCTCTGGTCGCCAGCTATGTCGGGCGGTTCATCAAGGGACTGCAAGGGGTGCCGGGTGACAAACCCATTTTGAGCGGCCCGCACGTACTGGCCAGCACCAAACATTTTCTCGCCGATGGCGGCACTTTCGAGGGCCGCGACCAGGGCGATGCCCGCATCAGCGAGACAGAATTGCGGGATATTCACGGCACGCCTTATGTTCCGGCGATAAACGCCGGCGTGCAAACCATCATGGCCAGCTTCTCCAGCTGGAACGGTCAGAAAATAACCGGCCATAAAGGTCTGCTAACGGACGTGTTAAAGACACGCATGCGCTTTGGCGGCTTCATCGTCAGCGACTGGAATGCGCACGGCCAGATTCAGGGATGCACCAATGCCAGCTGCCCGCAGGCGATAAATGCCGGACTCGATATGTATATGGCCCCGGACACGTGGAAGCCTTTATATCATAGCCTGGTGAAGCAGGCGAAAGACGGCACAGTGCCTATGATTCGGCTTGATGATGCCGTCGCCAATATATTACGGGTCAAAATCCGCGCCGGGCTGTTTGAAGCGGGCCGTCCGTCGAGTCGCCCCTATTCCGGACGCTATGATTTACTAGGCAGCGCCGATCATCGCGCACTTGCTCGCGAAGCGGTGCGCAAGTCGCTAGTCCTCATCAAGAATGAGAACCAGATTTTACCGCTCAGTCCGAAAAGCCATATTCTCGTCGCCGGGGATGGCGCAGACGATATTGGCCGGGCTTCGGGAGGCTGGACACTGACCTGGCAAGGCACGGGCATCACCAACGACAAATTCCCCGGCGCGACCTCGATCTGGCAGGGTATAAAGGATGCCGTCACCGCAGCTGGCGGCACCGCCCGCCATACACCCGATGGCAGGTTCACCGAAAAGCCGGATGCCGCGATCGTGGTCTTTGGGGAAACCCCCTATGCCGAATTCCAGGGCGATCTCAAAACGCTGCAGCTCAAGCCCGGGTTACAGGGGCCGCTGGCAACGATGCGGAAACTCAAGGCCGAGGGGATTCCGGTTGTTGCGGTCTTCCTCACCGGTCGCCCCTTGTGGACCAACCCGGAAATCAATGCGTCCGATGCGTTCGTCACCGCCTGGTTGCCCGGCTCCGAAGGTGGCGGCGTCGCCGACATGTTGTTCCGCGACAAGGACGGTAAAATAGCCTATGAATTTCAGGGAAAACTGGGATTTACCTGGCCGATGACCGCCGATGCTCTCGGACCACGCTTGTTTGATCTCGGCTATGGCCTGACCACCAAAAGCCATTCGAAATTGGGACGCTTGCCGGAAATATCCGGAGTGGCGGAACAGGAAACCAGCACCGGATTATTCTTCGACAAGGGACTGCCCACAGCATCATGGTCACTCGTTGTTTCCGATGGCGAGTCGGACCGGACGCGCATCACCACCACCCCGGTGGAGGCGGTCAAAGGCCGGGTAAAGGTCAGGGCTGTCGACCATTTGACGCAGGAAGGCGCCCGGCAATTCACTACGGATGGCAGCGGCCCTGCCCTTATTGAACTCGTTACCCATGCGCCGATTGATATCAGCCGCGAAACCAACGGTGATGTCCTGTTGCTGGTGACGATGCGCTATGATGAAAGAGCGAGCGCACCGATAAAATTCTCTATGCGATGCGGCCCCGGCTGTGGCGGCGAAATCGCCCCGCGTGGACTGAATTCGCTTGCTGTTGGCCAATGGCAGACGGTCGGCCTTTCGCTGAAATGCTTCGCCAAGGCAGGCGCTGATGTCAGCAAGCTGGATGCGCCGTTCCAGATTTCCACGACCGGATCCGTCAAGTTCAGCTTGTCCCGGGTGGCGGTGGGTACAGTAGCCGACACGATATTGGACTGCGAATAATCACAAAAAAATTCCGAGAAAAATATAAAGACAGGCAGGAGAGAGAAAATGACAATTCAGGCAACAAGCGCGCAAAGTGCCGGGACACAAGAAGGTTCGAAGCTGGAAACGCGCGGCGTCTTGATATTGGTGGTGGCGATTTTTTTCCTGTTTGGCGGGATAACCAACCTGAACGATGTCCTGATCCCGAAACTGAAAGGCCTGTTCTCACTTAACTACGCGCAAGCCATGCTGGTACAATTCGCCTTTTTCACCAGCTACGCCATCTTCTCGATTCCCGCTGGTCTGGTAATGAAGCGACTGGGCTATTTCCGTGGAATCGTTCTGGGATTTGGCATCATGGCCGTCTCGTGCCTGCTCTTCCTCCCCGCTGCTTATTCGGGAGTTTTCGGATCCTTCCTTGCGGCCCTGTTCATGCTGGGTGGCGGTATCACCCTGCTGCAAGTCGCGGTCAATCCGCTGATCCTTTCATTGGGCAGCCCGGAAACCGCGCATAGCCGCCTGACCTTCGCCCAATTTTTCAATTCGGTTGGCGTATTCCTTATGGTTCGGTTCGGCGCTGAAATCATCCTCGGCGAAACCTCGAAAACCGATGGATCAACACTGACCGGTGAAGCATTGAAAGCCTATCGCGTCGCGGAAACCACCGTGATCGGTCACAGCTATATCGGCCTGGCCATCGTCCTAGCCCTGATCGCCATTCTTTTCTGGTTTGCCCGCAATTTCATCCAGCGCCAGGAGGTCGAAGAGGTCAAGGTGAAAGGCAGTTTTGCTCTGCTTCGGACCAATGCGCGTTTGCGGTTCGGCGTTGTCTGCATTTTCCTTTACGTTGGCGCAGAAGTTGCGATTGCCAGCATCATGATCAATTATCTCGGGGATGACAGAACGCTCTCGCTGGATCCACGATCTGCCGGGATCATGCTTTCTTATTATTGGCTCGGCGCTCTGGTCGGGAGACTGATGGGCGGCTTTCTGCTCCGCCTGACAAAGCCGGGTCTGTTGCTTGCGCTTTTCGCCGCAGCCGCTATCCTTCTCAACCTGACATCAGCAATATCAAGTGGTGAGCTTGCGGCTTATTCCCTGATCGCGGTAGGACTGGCCAATTCGATCATGTTTCCGACTATTTTCAGCCTGGCAACGGAAGGACTGGACGCCGAGGCCCCTCAGGCATCCGGACTTCTCTGTACTGCAATTGTCGGCGGCGCGTTCGTCCCGCTGTTAACCGGTATGGTGGCTGATTTTTCCGGTTTGGCAGCAGCATTGACTGTTCCGATATTATGCTATGCTGTGATTGCCTGTTATGGGATATATGCCACTGCTCGCCGATGACAGTCGATATCCTGCCTAGGCTATCATGTGCCCCACGATCCGTAAAATACGGACAATATCAGAAATATGGAGTATGATCGTGTCCGAAGATACTGAAAATAATAGAATTTCGTCCCGGCTGCTGCTTTTTGGCGCAACCGGAGACTTGGCCAAACGCATGCTTTTGCCATCGCTTTTCGCTCTGCACGAAGATGGATTGATCGCGGAGGACCTGCGCATAATGGGCACGGCGCGCAGCGAACTGACGGATGACGGATATCGCGCGCTGGCAGCGGAAGCCCTGTCGGAATATCTGCCGGAGGACCGCAAGGGTAACGGCAAGCTCCAGTCCTTTCTCGATCGCCTGTCCTACCAGCAGCTGGACGCATCCGAAGTGCTTGGCTTTGAAGCTTTGGCCCAGAAGATGGGTGATATTTCGGGCGGGCTGGCCATATTCCTCTCTACCGCGCCTTCCCTGTTCGAAGCGACCATTGCGGGGCTCAAATCCGCTGGACTGACAGGTGAGCTTGTCCGCATTGGCCTGGAAAAACCGCTCGGAAATGATCTTGTTTCATCGGGGGTTATCAACGACGCAGTTGCCAGGGCCTTTTCCGAACAGCAAACCTTCCGGATCGATCATTATCTCGGCAAGGAAACCGTTCAGAATCTGATGGCGCTACGCTTCGCCAATATGATGTTCGAGCCCTTGTGGAATTCCAACGGCATTGACCATGTCGAGATTACAATCTCCGAAACTGTCGGTCTCGAGGGGCGGCACGACTTTTACAACGACACCGGGGCACTGCGTGATATGGTGCAAAACCATATGCTGCAACTGCTGGCGCTGACGGCCATGGAGCCGCCGGCCAATCTTGATGCGACCTCCATTCGCGATGAAAAGGTCAAGGTATTGCGCAGCCTGCGGCCCGTGAAAATGGAGGAGATGGTACGCGGAAAATATGGCGAGGGCGCGGTAAAAGGCGAAGCGGTCAACAGCTATGAAGACGATCTTGGCAGCAGTTCCGACACGGAAACCTTCGTCGCAATCAAGGCGCATATCGACAATTGGCGATGGCAGGGCGTGCCCTTCTACCTCCGCACCGGCAAACGCCTCTCGGAACGCCGCAGCGAAATTGTAATCCAGTTCAAATCGGTACCGCATAATATCTTTGCCGACCGCGGCGGCAAGCTCAACGCCAACCGCTTGGTTATCCGGTTACAACCAGAAGAATATGTGCGGTTGCAAGTCATGACCAAGGAACCGGGCCTCGACCGGGACGGAGTAATCTTGCGCGAAGTTCCGCTCGACCTGTCCCTGACGCAGGCCTTCGCCAAGACGCGGAAACGCATCGCCTATGAACGCTTGCTGCTTGACCTGATCGACGGCGATCCGACATTGTTCGTGCGCCGTGACGAAGTGGAAGCGCAATGGCACTGGGTCGATGCCATCCGCGAGACCTGGGCCGCCAATGACATAAGAACAAAAACATATGGTGCCGGAAACTGGGGCCCATCTGCAGCCATTGCTCTGACCGAACGCGACGGAGTCAGTTGGCATGAATGAGGCACAGAATATCGTCGCCCCGATATGCTGGGCAGCAAAAGCCGACGGAGACGCAGTAGCCGACCATATCAGCGCGATCATCCAGCAACCCGGAAATCATTGGCTCGCTGTTCCGGGAGGCAGGACGCCTCTGCCGATTTTCGATATTATTTCGAAGCGCACCCTTCCCTGGGGCACGGTATCCCTGATGCTGACGGACGACCGTATTGTTCCATATGATCATCCCGCAAGCAATCAGGGCAAGCTCGAGGCGGCATTTGACGCCACACCCGCTCATGTCGTGAAACTGGAACAAGGTCTGCCCCTGCCGGTTTTTGATCTGGTCTGGCTTGGCATGGGGGCCGACGGCCATATTGCTTCTCTGTTTCCCAATATGAATCCGACCGTTGGAGGCGACGCAGCGGTCATCCACAACTGCCCGGACCCACTGCCCCCCGAAGCCCCCTTTGAACGCCTGTCGCTCAATCTGGCCGCACTGACACAGGCTAGGGAAATAATGCTGGTCGTCCGTGGATGCGACAAAAAGCGGGTGCTGGATGAGGCTATTGCAGGAGAAAACGACCTGCCGGTCGCCAGGCTTTTTGCCGCTGCGCGCTGCCCCATCACCATATTCTGGAGTCGAGCATGAACCTTCATCCTGTCATTGAAAAAGTCACAGCGCGGATCATCGCGCGGTCGACATCAAGCCGGAAGGCCTATCTGGATTTGATCGAGCGGCAAAAAGACCAGGGCGTCCACCGGCCCAATCTGTCGTGTGGCAATCTTGCCCATGGCTTTGCTGCCAGCGGCGATGACAAAAGCACTATTCGTTCGGGCAAGGCGATGAATATCGGCATTGTGACCGCCTATAACGACATGCTCTCCGCGCATCAGCCCTATGGCCGCTATCCGGAGCAGATCAAGATTTTCGCCCGCGAAGCTGGCGCAACCGCTCAGGTTGCCGGCGGCGTTCCCGCGATGTGTGACGGTGTGACGCAGGGACAGGACAGTATGGAACTGTCATTGTTCAGCCGCGACGTGATCGCGATGAGTACGGCAATCGCCTTGTCCCACGGCATGTTTGAAGGCGCACTCTTGCTCGGCATTTGCGACAAGATCGTACCCGGCCTGCTGATCGGAGCGCTTAGGTTCGGCCATTTGCCAACCATCCTGATCCCCGCCGGACCCATGCCTTCGGGCCTCGCCAACAAGGAAAAAGTGCGGGTACGCCAGCTATTCGCCCAAGGCAAAGTTGGCCGGCAAGAACTGCTCGAAGCGGAAAGCGCCAGCTATCACGGTGCCGGCACCTGCACTTTCTTCGGAACCGCGAACAGCAACCAGATGATGATGGAGATGATGGGTCTCCACATGCCAGGCAGCAGTTTCGTCAATCCGGGCACCAAATTGCGCCAGGAACTGACCCGGGCAGCAACGCACCAGGTGACAGATAATGGCTGGCGCGGCGAAAATTACCGACCGCTCGGGGTCTGCGTAGACGAGAAAGCGATCGTAAACGCAATCGTTGGCCTGCTCGCGACCGGCGGTTCGACCAATCATGTGATCCATTTGCCCGCGATTGCCCGCTCGGCCGGCATCCAGATCGACTGGGATGATATGGATCAACTGTCCAGCGCCGTGCCGCTGATCGCAAGCGTCTATCCCAATGGATCGGGCGACGTGAACCATTTTACCGCAGCCGGGGGCATGCCCTATGTCATCCGCGAGTTGATTGGTGCCGGGCTCGCCCATGATGATATCATGACCGTATATGGAAGCTCGCTATCGGCCGGAGCCAAACAGCCAAAATTGGAGGACAGCGAGCTGCGCTTTGATGACGCCCTTGAACAATCGGCCGATGAAACAATCCTGCGCACCGTCAAATCTCCGTTCCAGGCCGATGGCGGCATGAAGCTGCTGCAGGGCAATTTAGGGCGCGCGACCATGAAGGTCAGTGCCGTCGATCCGAGCCGCTGGACGATCGAAGCACCGGCGATGATATTCCATGATCAGAATGACGTCGTAACGGCTTTCAAAGCCGGCGAACTGGACCGCGATGTCATTGTCGTGGTGCGCTTTCAGGGCCCGGCTGCCAATGGCATGCCGGAATTGCACAAGCTCACCTCTCCCCTGGGTGTGTTGCAGGACAAGGGCTATAAGGTCGCTTTCGTGACCGATGGCCGGATGTCGGGGGCCAGCGGCAAGATACCGTCGGCGATCCATATCTCGCCTGAAGCCTTCCACGGCGGCCCGCTTGGCAAGCTCCGGGACGGTGATATGGTCCGGGTCTGCGCCCAGACAGGCGAACTCACTGCATTGGTCGATCCGGCGGCATGGGATGCCCGCGAGCAGGCCGCTGCCCCGCCACCTACCCTGGGGACCGGCCGCGAACTGTTTGCGATGATGCGCCATCATAGCGACCCGGCAGAGAAAGGCGGATCAGCGATGCTGGCCGAGGCCGGGCTATAAGGTGAGCGAGATTGTTGTAACCGATATCGGCGGCACCCATGCGCGCTTTGCCATCGCAGAAATCAAAAATAGCCAAATTGTATCTCTGACTCCTCCCATCACATTGAAAACTGCCGACCACCCGAGCTTCCAGATTGCCTGGGGAATCTTTGGTGAGGCTCTGGGGCGACCGCTTCCGAGAGCCGCGGCAATCGCGGTGGCCGCTCCGATCAATGCCGAATTGATCAATCTGACCAATAATCCATGGATCATCCGGCCTCCCCAGATTCCGGAAAAACTGGGAGTGGATCACTATACGCTGGTCAACGATTTCGCCGCCGTGGCTCATGCCGTGGCGATGGTTGAGGAAGAACAGTTTAAACATATTACCGGACCGGATACCCCGCTTCCAAAATCCGGAACGATCAGCGTGATAGGTCCGGGGACCGGCCTTGGCGTCGCCGCATTGATCCGCAATGAAGGTCAGACGCAAGTACTGGCGACCGAAGCGGGGCATTGCGACTACGCCCCTCTGGATGCGGTTGACGATCGCATCCTCCGGGCTCTGCGCACCAAACACGGACGCGTATCGGTCGAACGCGTTGTGTCGGGGCCAGGCCTGCGGACAATATTCGAGATATTGTCGGAAATGGAAAATCGGCCAGTGCCGCCCGGAGACGACAAATCTCTCTGGAAAATGGCACTGGAAGGCCATGACAGCATAGCCATCGCGGCGCTTGATCGCTTCTTCCTCGCGCTCGGCTCGGTAGCCGGAGATATAGCCCTCTCACATGGATCGACTGCGGTTGTTCTGGCTGGCGGCCTGGGGCTGAGGCTGGTCGATCACATATCAAGTTCGGGCTTCGCTGATCGCTTTGTATCCAAAGGCCGCTATCGCGGGTTGATGGAAAGCCTTTCGGTAAAACTGATCACCCACCCGGAACCAGGTCTGCTTGGCGCTGCGGCGGCCTATATTCAGGAGCATGGCGCTTGACCCACGGAATCAAACCGATCGAAATGATAATGCGGAAAACAAATGTCATTCCGGTGCTTGTCATCAATGATCTTGCGCGCGCGCGGCCGATCGCCGAAGCGCTGGTCCAAGGCGGCTATCCTGTTCTGGAAGTCACGTTGCGGACAGAGTGCGCGCTCGAGGCCATAGCGGAAATGCGCCATGTAGCGGGTGCCGTTGTCGGAGCGGGCACTGTGACAAACCCCGACCAGTTGCAAGCGGCTATCGATGCCGGAGCAGAATTTATCGTGTCTCCCGGGTTGACCGACGCTTTGGGCAAGGCGGCAATCGCCGCGGATATTCCGTTTCTTCCTGGCATTGCCACTGCCGGCGACATCATGCGTGGACTGGACCTCGGCCTGACCCACTTCAAATTTTTCCCGGCGACCGCAAGCGGCGGGATACCGGCACTCAAATCCCTGTCCGCTCCCTTTGGCCAATGCCTTTTTTGTCCCACCGGCGGAATCACGGAAAGCACAGCGGCAGACTGGCTGGCGCTTGAATCGGTGCTCTGTGTCGGCGGTAGCTGGATAAGCCTGCCAGACTGACCGGAATGCGTTCTCGCATTATGGTTCAGACGGTCAAAATCAGGACAAGGAATCATCCGCACCCAGCGGATGTTTATGATAAAATTCGACCTGCATTTTCATTGGCCCGATCACATTGACAAAATGCGGTGCCTGCGGCGGAATCGGGGCCGGATCATCCACAGTGACACGATGCCGGGATGGGGGATCGATAAAAACGAGTTCCACCTCCCCTTCCAGAACGCGCAACAAACCCCAGGTGCCGTCTTTGGTGCTGTGCTTGTTGCGCAGGGAATCCGGCAGACTCGTTTCATCAAATACTGGTGAGGCACCATAAGGCGCGATGGTTCTGGCCATACCGGACATTATACCAAAATCCGGATCACTGCAAAGGCGCATCCAAAGAACGCCAGCAATATTGGCACCGTCAAGATCTGGGCATTGGCGGCGCCACTATCCATCCATCCGGTTTGCGTTTCCAGCCCGCCGACCGAATCCGTCGGAGGCAAGGCCTTGCGTTCAGCGGCGCTGACATTGTTCAGGACTGCAGCGGTACCAAAATACATGACGGCATAGGCTATGCTGACTACCAACACGAATATCGCAGCCACGCCGTGACCCATGGCGACAAAAAGCGCAGAAAAAAATACCGCATAAGAAGTGAACATTATGAGCCAGACATAAGCGGGCAATTCAAAGGTTCGTATCTCATGTGACGGTGCGCTCCGGGCTTCAGGCACATCGCGCATTTCTGCGACAATTTCAGCCGCAACGGCTTGTCCGCCTTCCATCTGAAAATCCATCAACATGATTGTTCATCCTTTGGGTTGGAAATGGCATCCAGCCCGCCGCGCTGGACCCTGATACCGGTGAGCAGGCTTTCGGCGATCCGCGCTGCGGCCTGGCGAAACACCTGCGCTGCAGCATCATTGGGAGCAACGCCATCGAGGGTCTCGTTCCAGATCTTCAGCCAGCGATCGAAATGCACGCGATCGAGGCCGCCGATGGCAATATGCTTGAGCATGGGATTGCCGCGGAAACGACCGGATTCCAGGGTTACCGAAGCCCAGAAATCTTTCATCCGTGCGAGATGCGGCGTCCAGTCCGCAACATGGGCCATGAAAATGGGACCAAGCAGCTCGTCGCTGCGAACGGCTCCATAGAAAGTTTCGACGAGATTTGAAATCAACGCATCATTGATGCCAAGCGCATTGGCTTCTGCGGTTTTTTTCGCTCTGGCGCGTTCGGCATAGCTGGCTGCGGGGCTGGCTTCGGACATTATCTCGACTCGTATAAGGTGTATTTCATATGCACTGTTTATACCGCTTGGCAATTAATAGCAATATATGATATGCATCTTTTATGAGATTATCCGTCCACACCGATTATGCGCTCCGCACCCTGATGTATCTGGCCGCCAATGATGGCCATCATTCGATCACCGAAATCGCCGGGCAATATGGCATATCGAAAAACCATCTGATGAAGGTTGCCCAGCGATTGGTCGCCGAGGGATTTGTCGACAGCGTCCGCGGTCGCAGCGGCGGGTTGTTGCTCAACCAACCCGCCGAAAGCATCAATATCGGTCGGGTCGTCCGGACCTTTGAAGATTACGGTACCTTTGTCGAATGTTTTGACCCGGCTGGCAACGGCTGTGTCGTCAGCCCCGTTTGCGGCCTCCGCCATGTTCTCGCGGACGGTGTCGAAGCCTTCCTGCGCCATCTTGACGGATTCACCCTGGCCGATCTGGTCGGTGACAAAGTCCGGTTCCAGTCCGCCTGGGGCTAGTCTCTGGGCGACGCTTGCCAGCAGGATCTGGCCAAGCAGGGAATAGGGTCAGCCGGACTGCGACAATCAAAGCATATCTGTCCCGTCTCGTAACCGGATACCGGTCAAAAGTCGCCAGCACAGAAAATCCGTGCATGTAGCTTTGCAGGTTTTGCGCTATGCCGCCGGGATGGATCTGCCGATGTACAATAACAAGCCCGCGATATGGGCACGACTGTCGTCGGATAGCGCGCGAAGCTATATTTCCTTCTTCATCGGACTGGTTGTTTTTATCGCCGGAACCCTGGCAACCTATGTCGCCCAGAATGCAGACCGCCCCGTCAGCGCCGCCCTGATCTATGTCTCTGCCGTCACCATTATCGGCGCCGTAAACGGTCTCCGCGGCGGCTTGCTGGCAGGCATTGGCGCCTCATTTTTCTACAATTTTTTCTTCAGCGAACCATTGCTGGATTTTGGCGTTACCACATCCGACGAATATATTCCGCTGCTGGCCTTTAATTTGAGTGCGCTCCTGTCGGGCGCGCTGGCCGGCCGGATCAACGACCGGGCGCGCGCTGCAGAGATTGCCCAGCAGAAAATCAATCTGCTGCTGGACATCAGCAATCAGCTTCAAACGGCGATGCATCTGGAAGATATTGACCAGGCAATCGTACGAACGGGCATATTCGATTCCGCCGATGAATTTGAAATATATGCGCGCAGCGATGAGCAATGGATTGCAGTCGAAGGAAAAGGGCAATGGTTGGCCGAGGCGCAGAAGGCAATCGACCAGGACGAATTGCAACATGTTCAAGACCAGAAAATCGCCTATCTGCTGTCATCATCTCAACGCCGTGTCGGGGTGCTGATCTCCACCCAATATGCTCAAAAGTCCGAACGGCTAAGCAAGATTGATTTTGCCGCTGTGTTGAACCTATTGAGCATGGCAATTGACCGTTTTGTCCTGCTTCACCAAAAATCGGAAGCAGAAGCCATGCGCAGGTCCGAAGAGTTCAAGACCGCGCTGCTTTCCTCCATTTCGCATGACATGCGTACACCGCTTGCAGCCATCTCGGCATCCGCATCCAGTCTCGCATCCTATGGAGAAACATTGCCAAAAGCCTCGCGCAAAGACATGCTGACGATCATTCAGGACCAGTGCGAACGTCTGAACCGCTACACGACCAATTTGCTCAATCTGGGCAGGCTGCAAGCCGGGATCTCGCCGGACCAACTGGAAAGCCTGGATTTGGTCGAGATGCTCGGCTCAGCGGTCAACACCGTAAAAATGCATCACAGCGGACGGGAGATCATCAGGTCCCTGCCCTTCGATGCGTGCACGGTGCGCGCCAATCCGGTGATGCTGGAACAGCTATTCTATAATATTCTCGAAAATGCGATTCAATATAGTTCCCCGGACGCGCCGGTGCTGATTACCGGCCACAGGCAGGCAGGACGGGTTGAAATTGCCATATCGGACCAGGGATGCGGGATTCCCGTTTCCGAGTTGAACCGGGTCTTTGACCGATTTTACCGCTCGGCAGAGAATGTCCGCAAAGAAGGCCATGGGCTAGGCCTGTCCATTGCCTCCGGATTTGCCCAGGCATTTGGCGGTAGCATCTCTGCACATAGTCCCCTGGAAATGGGCAAGGGGACAAAAATTATCGTAAAACTCCCGACACCCGCCTCCCGATCCGAAAGTATCGACCAATGAACGCGAGAATATTGCTGGTGGATGACGAAACCGCTCTCATCCGCTCGCTGCAGCCGGTGTTGAGCGCGCAAGGCTATAGCGTCGATTCTGCAGGGACCGCTGCCGAAGCCCTGAAAAAGGCAAAAGATACGGTGTTCGATTTAATCCTCCTCGATCTTGGTCTGCCGGATGCCGATGGCAAGGAAATCATTGCGAAACTGCTGAGCCTCAACACTTTGTCGATCCTCATTCTGTCTGCCCGCCATCAGGAAGCGGAAAAAGTCGCCGCACTGGATCAGGGGGCGGATGATTTCATCAACAAACCATTCAATATCGAGGAACTTCTCGCGCGTATCCGGGCTGCGGTTCGCCGGCTGAAAAACGACGCGGTCAAGAGCCACGAGTTCCAGTCCGGCCAATTGTCGATCGATTTTCTCAAAAGAAAAGTCGTTTTGATGGACGAGGAGATCAAATTTTCGCCGAAAGAATTTGATTTGCTGGAAACGCTCGCGCGCCATGCCGGACAGGTCGTGACCCACCGCCAGCTGCTGCTCGCCGGATGGAATGATCCCACTGTCGATACGCAATATTTGCGCAGCTATATGGCGCTCATTCGCCAGAAGCTGGAATTTGATTCATCACAACCGGAATTTCTGCTGACCGAACCCGGCGTGGGCTATCGACTGGACATTGAATCGGAACATTGAAACCTGGATGGCGCGGACTGCGTCGGGGTGGGCGGGTAGCCGCGCCATCTCAGGGGGGACGTCTTCTAGTTCAACTCGCCCCTGAAAGGGGCCTGCATTTATTAGGGCAACCATGATCAGTCCGTTACCATGGAATTCCTATGACTCGCCCGTGGGCAGGCACATATGAAATCCGTGGTAATCGCTTTACCCGAAAGCCCCTAAAGGACGCCGGTAACATTCAAAAGGCCATACCATGTCCCATGCTTCCGCTTCGCTCAAATTTGCATCGATACCCCTGTTGATTGTCGCCCTGTCCCTGTCCGCTTGCAGCAAGAAGCCACCGGAAGGCCTGCCGCCTGCACCCGGAGACAGCACGGATTATTATAGTTCCGGCGACGGTCCGATCAAAGGCAGTCAGGAAGATTTTCTGGCCAATGTTGCCGGCGACAGAATATTTTTCGACACCGACCGGAGCAATGTCGATAGCGAAGATCAGGAAATTTTGCGTAGTCAGGCAGCATGGCTGGTGGCCAATCCCAGCGTCCGTATCCGGGTGGAAGGCCATTGTGACGAACGCGGAACCCGCGAATATAATCTTGCCCTCGGCGAACGCCGGGCAAACGCTGCAAAAAACTATCTTTCAACGCTGGGCGTCAACTTGTCGAGAATTTCGGTGGTCAGCTATGGCAAGGAACGCCCTGATGCCTTGGCCTCCGATGAACAATCCTGGAGCAATAACCGCCGGGCCGTGACGGTGACTGTTCGCTAGATTTCATTCTCAATCGACGCTAGCCGAAGCAGCGACATGCCCTCGTGATCTACCGGAAATGATGTTGGTGGATCATGAGCGGCAGGACGGCAGCGCGCGGGGTCGGTTATGACGATAGCGCTCACCGGCAATCACGCCCTTCAACAGTTCGGGCTCGATTTCCTGATCAGGGTCCGACGCGTGGAGAACGGATACATCGCCTGTCGTCTCGGCTATCACCGCCAGCACCTGTGAAAAATTCAGGGCATTGGCCTCTCGCAATTTCCCCCAGAGATCGCTCTCGGTCATCTTTGCCTTTTTCAGCTGATCATATTGCACTTCACCGCCGATCATGATCAGCCGGGGCCGGTTATCGGCCAGCAATTGCAGGCCGGGAAACCGGCTTCTGAGCACCGCCATTCCGATTTGAAGTCCAAACAGAATCACGAGCGCAGCAACACCATTGGCAATCGGCGGATCTTTCGAGAGGATGACCGAACCCAGCACCGAACCGATCGCAACCGTGACGGCAAAATCAAAGCCACTCATTTTGGAAAAGCTCCGGACTCCCGCCAGCCGGGTGAGCAGGATCACCGCCACATACATCGCCAAGGCGGACAGAGCGATCAGCCCTACCTGCCCCCATCCTGTGGTTGTCCACTCGGACAGCATCGCCACGGCCTCCGGTCCGATCAGTTGATCAAGCAACGTCCTGCTTCTCCACTGGCTTGCGATCATTGAAAATTTCTGCCAGTTCCATGGCCCGATCGTCGCTCAGGTCCTTTCTGGCGGCGGCAAATATTTCATTTTCTTCCTCGTCCATATGATGTTCGAGCCGTTCCTTCAGGGTTTTGAACCGGGTCAGCCAGCCGCTGCTGTCGAAATCCATGTCTACCAGATCTTCGAAATATTCGTCCGCTTCCTTGTGCTCGGCAACCGAGTGGCGGCCCTTGTCCTGCAGCTCGGGTCTGCCCAGCATTTCGGCGTACAGGGACTGTTCCTCGGCGTTGGCATGAGCCGAAACGTCGATCCGCAGTTTTTCGAACGCCTCTCGCCGCTCCTGGCTGTCGCCGCTTGTTGCCGCCACCCTGTCGAGCATCTCGCGATGCTGGTCATGGTCCTGTTTCAGTCGGGTAAAAATGTCAGTCATAATATCTTCCCTCTTCTGCCTGTTCAACGCACAAGCCATCAATCGGTTGCGTGTTCCCCCTGCGCGCGCGGAGGAACGCGTGGCCGGATTGCCGGAACCGATGGAAGATTGCCTCAAAGCGGCAAAAGGCCATTTGTCTGCAGGTGCCGGATAGCGCGCAAAAAAAATGCGATTGATAGGGAACCAATTACGACACCGGGGGTTTTACCATTTGAATGAGCGACAATCCCCTGCCCGGGGTTTGCCTTCATTCCTCAAAAACCGGCTGGGAAATTTGCCGCCTCGTAATCCCCCCGTTTTCCGAACGGACAATTTCCCAGCCACCTTTCCAGGTGCAACACTCCAGACTTCTGCCGTCTTCAGAGCTTAACCAACTCTGGATTCCACAAGGGGATTCCATCGCGGGAATCCATCGGGCAAAAAAATGGCCAGGTCATATTGCCTGGCCACTCTTGTCTTTTGCGTTTGGAAAAAATCACTCTTCGGAAGGCATCTTCACGTCAACATCGGGAACGTCCACGGTAACCTCTTCCGTACCCACTTCCACATCGGCAGTATCGACATCAATCTCCGGCAGTTTGCCCGAATCGCCAGATACATCCACGTCCACGGAAGGCATTTCACCTTCTTCCGTAACTTTGGCCTCGCAGCCGGAGAGGGTCACACCAGCAGCCATCGCCGCTACGATTAAAAATTTATTCATACTAAGCTCCCTTCATTGGTTCGATATATGCAACGCAGGGGATCGGCATCGGGTTCCATTGTGCCACAAATTTAATCACGGCCAAGCCGCATGCGAAAAGCGTCAAGATGGAAATAGGCGGGATCAAATTGGCTGATTTCCGCAAGCCGGGCGGCATCCTTGAACAGCAGCCATCCATTGTTCCGCTCGAGCAGACCGTCGCGCTCCAGTTGGCGAAGCACACGATTGGTATGAATGGGAGTGAGCCCCAGCGCGTCGGCAATCACCGTTTGCGTCAACGGTACGCGAAACCCTTCGCTGGTACCCTCGCCCGCTATTCGGACGCGACGGTGAAGCTCGAGAAGGAAATGTCCAATTCTTTCCCGTGCTGTTTGCTGCCCGTTTCGGACGATCTGTTCACGCAGAAAGGCTTCTTCCTGCACCTGCATCCACCAGAAGGCGAGCGTCAGTTTACCAGACTCAGTAAGCAGATGACGCAACACCGATGGACGGACCGACAATGCGGTCAAGCTGGTGACGGTTTTGACAGAATGGTCGGCTTCGGCGGCCACCAGGACCTGCAAATCGAACATGTCTCCGGGCAAGAGCACATTCAGAACCTGACGCCGACCGTCCTCAAGAGACTTGTACCGGATCGCCCAGCCTTCCTTCACAATCAGCACGCTATCCAGTTCCTGACCGGCATCGATAATTTCCGTGTTTTTCTCGAAGCGCTGCTCACGCCCGGCGATCTCCAGAATTACCTGCTGATCATCGCCATCCAGATCGGCGTAGAAGGAAATCCGCCGGAGCAAGGCCTGTCGCGCCACTAATATCCTCCATCTTCCGAAACCGGAAATGCGATGGTGCAGATCAGGCCGTCCGCTGTCCAGTCTCGCTTGATCTCTCCCCGCAAGTTCCGGGTGATACTGTGATCGACAAGCGATGAGCCAAAGCCCGCCCCCAATGGCACCGCGTCTGTCTTCGGGCCACCGCGTTCCGACCAGCGCAGAGTGATGATATCCTGACCATCGTCAGGCTCGATCGTCCAATCGATCTTCACAAGACCTTTATCGGTTGTCAGCGCACCATATTTGGCGGCATTGGTTGCCAGTTCATTCAAGACGAGCGAAATTGACACCATCGCATTTTCGGAAAGGGGAAAATCCGCACCAGACCAGCGCACCCTCGGGTAGGTCCTGCTGAGATCCTTGACCAAGGCGGCAAAGGAACCCGTCACAAAATTGGTGTCGAGCAGTATTTGCTGGGCGCGGTTGAGCGCACTCAACCGGCTATTGATCCGCTCGATATAGTCATCGATCGACGTGGCTGACTTTTTTGTCAGCGCCATGATTGATTGCAGCGTAGCAAAGAGATTGCGCAGGCGATGATGCAATTCGCGCGTGTGCAGTTTGAGCTGCTCCTGCTGGTCGACAGAATGGGTTATATCCTTGTTGAGGCCCGTCAATGTCGGGCGACCGTTTACCTCGATATAATCCCCATAGGCCTCCACCCATCGAATCTCTCCCGAGGGCATGATGATGCGAAAACGGATCTCAAATTTTTCGCCTGGCGAAGAAGCCAGGTTCATCGCCTCCCTCACCGAGACAAGATCTTCGGGATGGATGCGGTCCAATGCGGCTGGCAATTCTGCCAGCGATTCGGAAGCATCTTCACCCCATATTTTCATATAGGCACCACCCCATTCGATCAGTCCCGTTGTATAATCGAGCCGGAAACTCGCCGTGTTGCTGAGCGCCAGGGTAAGATTTAAATTGGATCGATCGATCGCAGCATTTTTTTGTGCTTGCTCCCGCAGCGCAATCTCCCGACGCAATTCCATTTCACTCATCACGATGTCAGCCATGTTGCGGAGTTGTTGGAGCTGGCTTTGTGTTGTCCGGAATCGCGCGACCGTGTCCGCGATCCAAAGCGCTCCCAATACCATGCCACCGGGAGCGATCAGCGGCGCACCGGCGTAAAATCGAATAGACGGATCGCCACTGACCAACGGATTGTCTGCCAATGCGGGGACACGTTCCGCATCCTCGATGAGAACAAACTCTTTGCCTTCAATCAGATGCCTGCACAGAGAAACCGACCGGTCGGCATAGGATTCTGTTATCCCTACCTTGGATTTGAACCATTCACGCTTTTCATCAAAGAAAGCGACGGACGCCATCGGTGCCGAGAAAATGTCGGCGGCAAATCGCGCGATACGGTCGAAGGCTTCCTCCGGTCCACTATCCATGATGTGATAGCTCTCAAGTATCGCCAACCGTTCGCTTTCCATCGATTTGTGCCGCTTGTCGGTCGTGCGATTAACCGCGCTCATATCCGATCCTTTTTTCATGCCCCCTGAAGAGATCAACATACAAACGTCTAGCTGGCGATCTCGTTCCATGCGTACGGAACCAAAGCCCCACACCGCGCACCGCTATCACAATATCCCGACCGGAATAAACATAGTTAAAAGGGCGAGGGGAAGTGTACGCCCCTCGCCCTTCTGTGATTCCAAAAATTCATGGCGATTATCGCCGCGCCATCAAAGCACCCACGATCAGCCCAAGCCCGGCGGTCGCTGCAATACTCACGATCGGATTTTCCTTGATCGTCTGCTGCGCTTTATTCCTCCCCTTTGTCCCCGCTTCCATCGCATTTTTCTGCGCTGCCTTGAGCTTTATCGATGCATTGTCGCGCAATTCCGCTGCGTTGCTTTGCGCGTCAGCTTTGACGGATTTCGTCAGATTTGCGAGATCGCTTTTCAGCGTGAGCAGATCTGATTTCACCGCACCCATTTCTTCTGAATAATCGCCTGTCATATTATTTGCTCCAATTGCCGATTGATATCAAACATACGGCTTGCCGTCAGTTTGGTTCCGGTATGGCGCTAAAAATCCGGAGATATGGTCGGTTTCGACTGATTGAAATATTTGTGGAACCCTTTTACATGTCATGCGTTTGAGAGGGCATCACGGAGATAGATATATATGTCGCTAGCTGAAATTCTAAAACCGCACTTGCCTTATTTGCGGCGCTACGCGCGCGCGCTGACCGGAAGTCAAAAAAGTGGGGATGCCTTTGTCAAAGCAACGCTTGAGGCGATCGTCGCTGATCCGGAATCGGTATCAAATGACGATAATATCCGCGTTCAACTCTATCGGATTTTTTCCCGAATTTGGGAAAGTGCGAACGTAAGAGTGACAGAAAACCCGGACGATAACACCGCCCAAAGCCGATTGAACGCCATTCCGCCGATCAGCCGCCAAGTGCTGCTGCTGACCGCTCTGGAAGGCTTTTCGATCAGTGAAGTCGCGAAAATTGCAGATGTTGGAGAAGCGTCGATCAACGACCTGCTCGAAGATGCGATTGCAGACATCGACAAGGAAATCCGGTCGGATGTGCTGATAATCGAGGATGAGGCGCTCATTTCGATGGAATTGCAGCAAATCGTTACAGAATTGGGCCACCGTGTATGCGGCACCGCAACGACCCACAAGGGCGCGCTGGAATCGGTCGACAAAGCCAAGCCGAGTCTCGTGCTTGCGGACATTCAGCTGGCGGACGGCAGTTCGGGAATCGATGCTGTGAAAGACATATTGGAGCAGATATCGGTTCCGGTAATCTTCATTACCGCATTTCCCGAACGTCTGCTCACTGGCGAGCGCCCGGAACCGACTTTTCTCATCACCAAACCATTTCAGCCCAATGCGATCCGCGCAGCGATCAGCCAGGCGTTGTTCTTTTCGACCGCAGCACAGCCGGCATAAGCATAATCCTGTCCTCTTGCGAGGATGACCCGCGATAGGCCCATCCTCGCAAGTTGAACCGCACGCGCGCGCTACCGCCAGCCGTGATCCGCGTGGTCATGGTGATATTCTTTTACAATTGTAGGGGGACGGGGAATTGCAACTAGGCGGTGAGACGGCGCTAGGAGCCGATCTTTTCAACCTCGCCAATGATATTCTCAAGCGCGGTTGCGGTCAGGTTCTCATGCCCGTCCGACGCCGATGTAAAGCGTCCCTCGTCCAGAATTTCTTCCAGCGTCTTGCGGGCGCGGGATACGCGGCTTTTCATCGTGCCGATCGCGCAATTGGCGATTTCGGCGGCTTCTTCGTAGGAATAGCCACCGGCACCAACCAGAATGATTGCCTCTCTCTGGTCGTCGGACAATTCCATCAATGCGCGCTGCAAATCCGCCAGATGCAACGGATCCTGCTGCGACGCGGGTGCGGATAATATCCGTTCTGCTACCAGCTCGTCATAATTCCCGGTGAATTTCTTTCTGCGCATGCTGGAAAAAAACGTGTTCCGCAAAATGACAAAGGTCCAGGCTCGCATCGATGTGCCCGCAATGAAACGGTCCCGAGCCGCCCAGGCCTTCAGCAAAGTGTCCTGGACGAGATCATCGGCTATGTCGCGATCGCCCGCCAGACTCCGCCCAAAGGCACGCAAATGCGGAATTGCTTCCGCCAATTGCTGCTTGAACTGCGCTGATGGTAAGGCCTTACCCTTGCTCATTTAGGTCCGATCGACTGGCGCTATCGTCTTCATCGTCTTTATCATCCTTGTCGTCGTCATCCAACTGATCCAATAGCGCCAACATGTCGTCCGGAAGAGGCTCCTCCAATACGCTTAAATACATGTTTTTAAGCCCGAGGCCCAATCTCTGTTGCATGTCGTCCTTACTTTTCACCCGCACGTCCTTCGGTTTTCTACCCCATCACCGTTTCCCGGTGAACCAATCTTGCTTCTATCGGGGTTACCCAAAACATGCCTTAATTTTCGTTGCTTGCAGGGAAAACACCCGATGTCGGTAAAGGTTGCATATAAATTTTTATAAATATTGTCCAATCGCGGGGGAACGATCTCCTTGGGCTGTGGCTTTCTATTGGATGGTAAAATTCAATTTTGGAGATTTTAGCGATGTCAGACAGCACAAAAAAGAAATCCAACCTGAAAATGGAAGGCGAAGGCAGCAGAGAAGGCTCTCGCCGTTTTCAGGACGCCCAGCATGAATTTGCTAAGAATGGTGATGTCGAGAAAAAGGCAAAAGAAGCTTCGCAGGCGCTCGACGGCGACGAAGCAGCAGAACTGGAAAAGGCCAGAAAAGCATCCGCACAAGGCAAGACTGCTACTTGAGGTCGGTGGAAATACAATAGCGCGGACACCAAGGATAACGGGACAAATTGTGCAGGCCTGATGGTGGCGCGATTCACGGCTTGAACAGGCCACCGAGAGATCGGAAGCTCTGGAACAAAGTCCGGGTCGCATCCGAAACCGCGTCATCGGACAGGAGCGCGGTAAGATCGGCTTCCCCCATGCCCTGCTTTGCCGGCAGATATCGTCCAGCCATGTGCCACTCCGAAAATTCCGGGCACGGCCTTTGTCGCTGGCTTAAAATGGTGATGCCGTTGTGGCGTTCGTCGAGCCCAATCTGATGGAGCCGATCATTGGTTGCCGCTTTGTCACCCTCAAGACACTGCATGAAATTGGTCCCGTTAAACACGAGTAGACCAGTGATCCCGAACCGCTGATTATTGCGTTGCGATACCGCCATGATGCCGAGAAAATCTTCGACGCTCAAGTCAGATCGAGCAGTGCTCACATAGATGATGGAGGTGATTAAACGGGAGCGCACACATAACTTTCTTTTGACGGTGGTTCTCGCAGCCCAAGCCGTTGTCCAGAGGTCGATTAATGCATTTGATCCGGTCGTGGCTTAACATAGATTAGCGCGCCAGTTGTCATTCTACCGGCTGTTGGTTGTCGAGCAGATCGTCGGTGCCCTGGTCCGATCGCTCCGAATCCACCAGCTTCTCCACATGGTCTTCGGGGGATACGTCAAACGCCGTGTCCACCTTCACTTTCATTGGTCGTTCGTCAGCCGGTTCGCTTCGTTCATCCGGGCTCAAATGCTCGGCTACAAACGGCATCCCGTTGTCGAAACGCAAACGATATATGGGCTCCGGCAAAGCAAAGCCCGATTCTTCCAGCGCATATTTGGTGACCCGGATCGCGGCTCCTCTGGCCTTGTTGAAATCGCTTTCCCGCTGGTCGATCCAGCCGTGGAAAGCGATGAGGATGTTGGAATCACCAACTTCCCTTATCTCTGCCGTCGCTTCGGGATCATTCAGAACGAAATCCTGCCCGTTTATCGCCCGCAATCCGGTTTCAATGGCCGCGGCCGGATCATCATCGGCATCAACGCCCAGCTCAAAGCTGAACCGGCGCTGGGGATTGCGCGAATAGTTCAATATTTCCGCCTTGAACACGGTCGCATTGGGAATACGCAAGTGGTTGCCATCCAGCGTCATCAAAATCGTCGCTCGCGAAGTCAGCCGGACAACCCGGCCTTCCTGCGCGCCGATCAGGACATGATCGTTGGCACGAAACGGCTGGCGGATGCTCAGCATGATACTCGACATATAATTGTCAACGGTGTCGCGAAGGGCGAAACCGACCGCCAAACCAATCACGCCAGCCCCGCCAAGCACCGCACCCAGCAAGGCGGTCGCGTTGAGAATGTCCAGGCCGATGAATATCCCGACAAGAATGAAAATTACACGAACCGATCCGGCGATCAGTTCGGCAAGAAAAATATTGGGCGTCACCCGTTCCCAGAAAGCCATGCGCGAGGCAATGAAATGGCCGAATAGCCCCACGGTTATAGCGACGAGAAAAGCGATCCCGATGAGCGGTAGCGCCGACAGGAAGCTCTGCAAACTGGCACCAAATTTATCAACGACTGGTTCAACATTCCTGCCCACCGACAGGTCGCGCTCAAATTGCGTTTCTACCGTGACGACCCCGGAGACACGCTGCGCTATGGCCTTGGCACGGTCAGCGGCTGCGCTGTCCGCGATCGATCCAGACAGGCTGACGACCCCGGCATCAACCGCGACCGCTACGCCTTCCAGACCTTTAATTTCCTGGAAAATCCCGCGCAACCGGTCGGCAATGACATTGTCGTCGCTGCCCGTCGCCGCGGCATCTATGACCAATTCCGGTTCTTCAGCCGGCTCGGTCAGTTGAACCTGCGCATTCGCGCCATTGACGATCGGAAACATGGTGGTCGACCCCAAAAAGGCCATTGCCGAAAAGATGATCGTCAGAAGTGAGCGATATAAGGCCATGTATCTCCAGTCATCAACATCCGCATACGTTGTAGCATAGCAAAGGTTCCGGCCATCGGGGAAAATTTACTTTGGAACCGACAAAGCAGGTGATTGTTGGTTGTGCATACCCAATGCGAAACGAGGATGATATGAACAACCAGATTTCCACGAATACATTGAATGACGTTTTGGAAACCCTGATCGATTCCGCCGACGGCTATGAAAAAGCGGCCGAGCTGGCGGATCGCAGTATATTCAAAGAGTTTTTCACCCGTCGCGCAACCTCCCGCCGTGCCATGGCGGCTGCTGTTCGCGATGAAATAATGCAGCTCGGTGGCCAGCCGGAAACTGACGGGACCATTCTCGCCTCTGCCCACCGCGTGTTCATGAACATTAGCGCGGCGTTGCGGGATCACGACGAAGCCGTGATCGAAGCGGTCGACAATGGCGAAGAATATCTCCGCATGAAGTTCGACAAGGCGCTCGAACATAATGATTTGCCCGCCGCGGCCAAAACAATGCTGCGGAATTATCAGGGCGAATTGAGAGCCGATGGCCGGCTTATCGATCATCTCGAAGAAGCCACTTCGTAACCCCGCTCTCACTGCATAACTTAAGAAAAGGAATTCATCATGGAATATGGAATAATTGGCCTTCTGATTCTGGCTTTGGACATCTGGGCGCTGCTCAGCGTCTGGGGGAGCGGTTCGTCGACCGGCGCTAAAATCATCTGGACCCTGATCATCCTGATCTTGCCGGTCATCGGCTTGCTGCTGTGGTTCTTTGTCGGACCACGCGGGACCGCGCGGGCCATCTAGGCCGCCATTTCCCGCCCGGCATTTCAAGCCCCGATATGTGCCTATCTGGCGGATATCGGGGTTTTATAGCATCCGGGCGAATATCCACTGAAACAAACCGATCAGGAACCTGTCATGGGCAGCACATCGCCGAGCAATAAACTGGCAAATGAGCGAACGGACCTTGCCGAAAACCGCACCGATTGGGCCGAGGATCGAACAATCATGGCCAATGAGAGGACCTTTGCAGGATGGATGCGCACCGGGCTGGCGGCGGTCGGGATCGGCCTGGGATTCAATGCCCTGTTCGGAAAGCTCGAACCGCTTTGGGTGCCGAAAGCGATTGCGTCCCTGTTCATGGCCATAGGGATATTCATTTTCTGGGCGGCACAACGCAACGGCTGCGCGGTTCAAAGCCGCCTCGACTCGCACCACGCCACGCCGGTCAAACCGAATAATATGCGCCTGATTTCGGGCTTGATGGCACTGGGCGCGATCACCTTGATCATCGCCATATGGGCAATGGATTTCGGTAGCTGAATCACCATAGACGGGAACCAATTCGTCTCCCGCCGGTAGATATCATGAATATATTATCACGGACAAAGGAGAGTGGAATGCGTTTCATCATCAGGACCATCGCGGCAGGAGCCGTTTCGATTGCCGCCAGAATTATCATCAAGAAAATCCAGGACAAAAAGCAGGCCGATACGGCCGCATAGCGCGTTTCGGCGCCGGTTTTTGCCATCTGGGCCGATGTTGTGTCCGTGCAGCTAGATGATGCCTGCGAACACGTCATCCGCCCGTTCCGGGTCAAGGATGTCATTGTCCGCCAGCCAATCTTCCACCGCGTTGATATCGGGCGTTTGATAGGGCCGAAGCCTGCGACCCGCCCTGTCCAAGGAGTCTATAGTCGCTATCAGCGATCCGGTTTTTGCGATTACGCGGCTGACATCCTGTTCCTCTTTTCCCAAATGCTCGGCCAGCAGATCATTGCGGATGCGGGCGATCTGGCCGGAAACCGCATTGCCATCGGTCGCGGAAGCATCAATCGCAACGTCGCATTCGCTGTCGAAACCGAGCGAACGGTTGTTCACATTGGATGATCCAATACGAATATATCGGTCATCCACGATCAATATCTTGGCATGGACATAGATTGCCGTGCAAGCGGCATTGAACGGGTGATACATGCGAAAACGATCATATGTGTCCCGCGCCTTGACGGCTTCATACAGCCGGGCGCGCGACGAATTCATGATTTCGGATTCCAGCCAGCCTTCTGCACTTTGCGGATTGACGATTATAACTTCCGGCCCGTCCGCTTCCGCAAGACGCTCGACGATGGCTCGCGCGATCGCGGCGGACGCAAAATATTGGCTCTCCACATAAATATAGTTTTCGGCGGAAGCTATCAGATCAATACCGAGATTCTCGATTTCCTGAACAGACTTCTGGCCCTCCATTTCCGGCAAGGTACGGGCAATGGCGATCGGGCAGTCGGTAAAATCTGCGTCTAGCCCAGCGGGCCAGCAATCGGCACGCGCGGTAACCGCCTTGACCTGCTTGCCCCCCGCATCGTCCCAGTGCTGCACGGCATATTCCGACAAAGCACGGGCGACGTCGCCCTGGACCACCATCGCGGCATCATGCCACGGCCCGGCATCATTGCCGTCGGGCTGAAAACGCTGCTCCTGATGTTCGTCGTGGGAGCGGGTGTCCCAGCGGTTATTGGTGACATCAATGCCGCTGCAAAAAGCGGTGTCTTCGTCGATAACGATGACTTTTTGATGATGCGCGGCTCCTACCGGATGATGGGCATCGAGCTTGAAATGCACCCGCGGATGAAGATACCAGCGGGCCAGAGTCAAAAGTCCGTTGAGCCGGACAAAGGATTTCAGCGCCCCGGTATCCCAGCGCAGCACATAGATGTCGAGATCGCGATTCTTCCTGAGCAGCCAGTCGAAATAGGCACCGATCTGCAGCGGACCCTGCGGTTGCTCTTCGGTATCGTGCATTTCCACACGTTCATCAAAATCCCAGCCGAGCAGCATGATCCGCTGCTTCGCCTGCGCGAGCGACTTGCGCACCGCCCGAAAATAATTTTCGCCGTCGATCAGCACCGCCGACCGATCAGCATGCTCCACACGCCAGCAATTTGCCCCCGGTTTGAATATGTTTGTCATAGATGAACAACCTTTTTGTCCGGAAAGGGTTCCCGCCAGGGGATATGATATGCAACCAAATGCGAGGCTATGCGTTTGGGATGAATGAATGAACAAGTAGATAAATCACTGAGCACACTTGAAATTTTGATCGCACAATTGCAGGCCATGTGGGAAGGCATTGTAGCGCTGTTGCCCAGTCTGGTTATCGCGATTGCATTCCTGATCTTTACTTGGATTGTCGCAAAATTTGCCACCAAAATCTCTGAAAAGCTTACCGCAAGAACGTCCATCCGGCCATCGCTTCGGGAACTTCTCGACACGCTGATCAAAATCGCGATCTGGACCGTCGGACTGCTGGTTTCACTGACCATCCTGTTGCCGGATTTGACGCCCGGCAGCCTGGTTGCCGGGCTCGGCATCGGAACGGTCGCCATCGGCTTCGCCTTTCAGGATATATTCGAGAATTTTCTCGCCGGCATTCTGATCATGGCGCGCGAAAAAATGCGGATCGGTGATTATGTCAATTGCGAGGGCATTGAAGGGAGAGTTGAACAGATATTGCTGCGTGAAACGCATATCCGGAAACCTTCAAACGAGCTGACAATCGTCCCGAATTCTGTTCTTTTCAAAAATCCTGTCGAGATCCTGACTGACCAACAGCAGCGGCGGCACGAAATTGTCGTCGGCGTTTCCTATGACACCGACCTCGAACAGGCGCGCACGGTGATCCGCGATGGCGTGACATCCGCAGATGTCGTCGATAGCGAAAAACCTATCGATATATTCGCCTGCGAGTTCAACTCCAGTTCCGTCGACTTCAAATTGCGCTGGTGGTCGGGCTCCACGCAGCGCGACATGCACGAAAGCCGCGATCTTGTAATCCGGTCGGTGAAGCGGGCGCTGGATGACGCGAATATCGAGATCCCCTTCCCTTATCGGACGCATACGTTCAAAGAAGCCTTGCCAATAGCTTCATCCGGCGATTGACAGGATGCCTCGGCGAACCAGCCGGGTCGAAGCAGTGTCCGGCGGACCATGCCGTGACAGGGCGAGATGAAGGAGGAGAGGATGGCTGGAGCAGGAGCGTTTCAGAATCAGGTCCAGTCGGTGGAAGCCAGACTCGACAACGGGACGCGTGTCTGCCTGCGGCGCGTCCGTCATTCGGACCAGAGCGAGATTGAAAAAGGCATCAGCCAATTATCCGATAAAAGTCGCTATTTGCGCTTTTTTTCCGGATCAAAAACAATGCCTCCGTCGGTCGTTGAACGGTTGGCGAGTGTTGATGGCGTAAAACATCTCGCATGGGGGATGATCAACATGGTCGAGAAAGATCATCCCGCAATGGCTGTCACTCATGTTTTTCGGGAAACGGAAACCAGCGATAGCGGCGAATTCGCGATCGCCGTTCTCGACCAGTATCACGGTCTCGGCGTCGCGCGACTGTTGATGACGGCGCTGTTCCTGGACTGCTATTGTGAAGGCTTGCGGCAATTGCGGATCGATATCCTGCGGAGCAACACGAAAGCGTCCGGCCTGGTCCGCGCTGTCGGCGCAAAGCCGTCCGCAATGGAAGGGTCCGTAGCGCAATATAGTCTCGACATTGAAGGCGCGATTTCAGCACTGCAAAAAATGGAGAGTCCCACCGGGATCCGGGATATTATGGCCGCTTTCGCAGCAGGCTAAAACGCCCGAAAATGGTGTTTGCGGATCAAATGAGAAAATCGCGAGTCGTGGAACCAATGCTGAGCGGCGGCGTTTTAATCACTAATCTCTGGGCGATGTCCGAATTCACCTTCGACCCACAGGTTCGCGCCGGAAAGCGCAGCCCCGATCTAAAATCTATCTCAATATATTTCGAGGTTCGCGTTTTCCGGCCTTCACCACCAACAGCCCGGTCGAACCGTGCACATCCCCTTCGGATAAGGGTCACTGCTTGTCGCTGTCGACAACCTTCTGCGATCTTGCTTTCAGATCTTCTATGTCCGGCTCATGGACAATATGCTCGAGCGCTCTCGCCAGGCCATCACGGGACGCTTCCGAAGCGTCTGCCGAGAAGATATCCGGCCATGATTGAGCAAGAGCCAGCAGGCACAGCTGGATGCGCTGCTGCACCTCCACAATTCCGGCTCCATCCCGGGCAATTTTGATAAAAAAATCGGTGAACAGATCTCCCGTCTCGATAACGGGTCCATATATTCTGGAATAGCGGGCATCCTCGGGTGACGAGCAGGCTTCCGCAAAAACCTCGAAACAGCGCAAGCCACTGACGAGCACCGAAATGGCCGTACCCGGGTCGTTGACGGCGGGAGACAGCGCGCGCGAAGCGATCTCGGAAAGCACCACCAGCCCGAACCGGGGATCCTGATCAAAACTGCGGTCACGCTCGACCAATATCGCATCGCGAAAAGATTTTGGATCAACGCAATTTGCCTCGTCGCCGACGAGATAGAGTAGCGGTCGCGCCGGATATACCAGCTTTCCCGGGTGAATGGAGAGATGGACTGTCACATCATATTTTTCGGCGGCTTGCTCCAGACGCGCCATATCGACCGAAGTTACGACGCCACTGGCGATATCGCAACGGACGGGAAGAGCATCCTCCGGTATCTTGATTGGCGGCTGCCCGCCGAGAAAGGGATGTTGGCCATGCCAGCGCAATGCTTTGGACGTTGCCTGCTCGACGCGCTCGATCAGGTCGTTCATCCTGCCGAAAGTGGACAGCTGCTGGATCCAGTTGATCAGCGTCCCGGTGATCAGAACGATCACGGTGATCGTGGCGAAGAATAAGATGATCCGCCCCTGATCGTCATAATAGCCGGCCGACAAACCGATAATGCCAACGATACTGAACAGGAACGTGCCGAGGAACGTCGATAATGCATTTTGCGACCGATCATCCGCAAGCATCAGCGCGATGGTCCTCGGGGTCGCCGTGTTGGTCGCGGAACCATAAGCCGACACCATGATGGATACGGAAAAGGCAATGACCGCCAGCATGCTTGATGCCAATATCGTCAATATGTCGCCGACCGAACCACTGGCGATCTCGAGATCCGCTTCATAGGGGATCAATGGCCCCACCCACTCCGCTGCAGCCGCTGCGGCAATAGCGGCGACGCTGAACAGCATCGCCCGGAACCAGATTTTTTCGGGCAACCGCGACATAGTTTTCTTCAATGCCAATATCATAAGCCGTATCTTCCCAGCTGTTCGATGCGGTATCTCGTCGGCGCGCCGGTTCGGAATCTATCCATCTATCGACAATAGCGGCTTTTTATTGACCCTGCCAGCGCAGCCTTCGCTATCGGCTGGGCAAGAAAGAAATGAAAGTCCGAACATGTGCAATCAGCCCAAGCCAGACCTGTTCGAGAAAATTGAAAGGACAGACAGATCGGCACTTTAATTTTGCATCAATCGGCACTAGGCAATCGTGAAACCGAATATCCTGATAATATCACTCGATCGGAAAGAATATGGTTCGCATGAAAACGGTAGCGACTGTCGTGGCTTTGTCTATCCTGGCTACAGGCTGTTCAGGTGGTGGTTCTGAATCCAGCGAACCGGCGACAGACACGGTGAAAGCAGAAGCGCCGGTCGAGACCGGACCGCCAGCCGCTGACGATGTCGCGACATTGGATGGCGTTGCTTATGCAAGCCTGACCGGAGATGCCGCAGCCGGCAAGTCGAGTTTCGCCCAGTGTCGCGCCTGCCATGTCATCGATTCCGGTATGAACCGCGTCGGCCCTTCGCTGGCCGATATTGTCGGTCGCAAGGCCGGTTCGGTTGCCGGGTTCAACTATAGTGATGCCAATGCCAATAGCGGCATCACTTGGACGGAAGAAAAATTGTTCCAGTTTCTCGAAAAGCCAGCGCGGGTAATCCCGAAAACCAAGATGTTCTATGCCGGCATGCCGGATCCACAGGCACGCGCCAATGTGATTGCCTATCTCAAAAACCCCAGCTGATCAGGCTTTCCAGCATCCGGCAAGATGGTCGTCGGTCATACCGATGGCCTGCATATACGCGTAGATGATGGTGCTGCCGACAAAGCTCATGCCGCGTTTCTTGAGACTTTTGGAGATCGCATCGCTAATCGGCGACGTGCTTGCCATATCCGAAAACTGAACCGGCCGGTTGAAAGATGGCGCTCCGTCAACATGCGACCATAGCCAGCTATCAAAGCTGCCAAATTCCCGCTGGATTTCCAGGAAAGCCCGTGCGTTCTTGCGAACCGAGTAAATCTTGAGCCGGTTGCGGATGATGCCATCATCTTCCCGCAACGCCTCCAGTTCATCGTCCGTCATTGCGGCACAGCGCCCGATATCAAAACCATGAAAGGCGCGGCGATAGCCGTCACGTTTCCGCAGCACTGTCTCCCAGCTCAGGCCCGCCTGCGCGCCTTCCAGAATCAGGTTTTCAAACAATAGTCGGTCATCATGGACGGCTACGCCCCATTCCTGGTCATGATAATCGCCATAAAATTCCTTGCCCGGCTGTCCGCCAAAACATCGGTGCTTTCCATCTGAACCAACCACTGTCATGCCGTTTGACTAGCTTTTTGCGCCGGTTCCGACAATTTTATTCGGCAGGCTGGATGCCCGGTGCCTTTCCCTGATCCGGAGTCCACCAGCCGATCCGTCGCTTGATCCGGTTGAGAACTCGCGGGATCGGCGCGTTGCGGTCCATCCATTCGGCATAATCCTTATAGGCGGGGTCGCTCAGCAGATGCTTTTCCTCGGTCTTGGCGCGCCAGTAATAGACCCCGCTGACCAGCGCCATCAGCACCGTGTTGCGGACAAAGTCAGTGAGGCTGCCCGAGGTCACCAGAAACGGCATGCTCGCCAGCCACCAATAGGCATTTTTTGCGACATAGGCGGGATGCTTGGTCCAGCCATAGGGACCGTGGGTCAATATCCCGCGATGGGTTAGATTGGAAAAGCGCAGTCCAAAGGCAACCGTGGCCCAGGCATAGAGACCGGTGAGGACCACCAATATCCCGCCCCAGATCCAGAGAATGGTGGTCTGCCCCTCGAACCAATAGGCCCAGTCGGCGGTGTTGACATGATAGTTGAGCGGTCCGTTATCACCCATCAGGATGAACGGCGGATAGCACATCAGCGCGGCGACCCAGCCTGCGAGATAGGGATTTGCGGTGCGGATATGGGCATCAAGTGGCTTCATCGTCAGCAAATAGCCAACCGTCGCGAACTGAACGTCGACGACAAACATCGCGGTGATCAGCCACCCCGAAATCGCCACCGGGTCGCCAGCCAGTTCATTGATATCAAGCCGGACAAGCTCCCCAAAACCGCCGGGTACGATCGAGATCATGAAGGCGAGAAAGAAGCCTTTCACCGCCCAGGCACGCAGATGGTGGTAGATCTCCTGGCGATCATATTCCCGCTTTCCTCCGATCAGCAGCTGACCGAAATGCCAGGCGCCGTCGCGCGGTTCGATGGTAAAGCGGTCCATCAACAGGACATAGGGGACAGAGAGGACGAACAGCCACGGCGCGGCCACCTCCATCATCTGCATCGAAAATTGATATTGACCCGTCCAGTACCAGCGCCCGACACAGTAAATCGTCGCAATGATGCCCCAGGTTGCCCATAATCCCGTCAGCTTCACCAGACTGATGTCGAAGGTTTCTTTGAGCGGTTTCGGTGCCTGCCAGTCGATCCCGGTGGATGGCCGCAGATGAACCTTGTCCATCAGCAACGACCAGATAACCATCGGTACCCCGCAGGCAAAACAGGCGGCAAGCGCAGAATAAGGCCCGTCCATGCCATATTGGCGGGCGATCAGGACCCATGAGGCCAGTCCCAGCAGGCCGGCGATTCCTACGCCATGGGAAACCGCGGACCGGGGACGCGGGTCAACGCTTCTGGATTCTTTTCCGAACATGCGACCGCTTTAACCAATAATGGTAAGCAAGCCGTGAACAGCGCGAAATTATGGGAATACTATGGATTGGTCTATGAAAATTGCTTTGCTTCCCCTATAAGCCGTCTGGCGGTGGATCGGAACAAATTGATGGTAATATACGGGAATATCATGAGAAATATTGGACTTTCATTCTCGATCGCAATTCTGATGGCTGCCTGCACCAATGGCGATGGCGCACAGGCAAATGGCAACGGTGCCGAAGAACGGCAGACACTGACCGATATTTCACCGGTAGATCGCAAGCCCTTTGAGACAACCGCAATTGCCAGCTTTGATGAACCATGGGCCATGACATTCCTTCCCGACGGCCGGATGCTGGTCACCGAAAAAGCGGGCAGATTGCAACTGGTCGATGCCAAGGGACAAAAAACCGAAATCAGCGGCGTGCCCGAAGTGGATTATGGCGGTCAGGGCGGTTTCGGCGACGTCGTGCTTGCTCCCGATTTTGCAACCAGCAAGATGGTCTATCTGAGCTGGGTTGAAGCCGGAGACAATGACACCCGCGGCGCCGTCGTTGGCCGCGCCAGACTCGAACTGGCCGGCCAGAAGCCATCCTTGAAAAACCTCAACATCATCTGGAAGCAAAACCCGAAAGTAATCGGGCGCGGGCACTTTTCCCATCGCATCGCTTTTTCTCCCGACGGCAAATATCTGTTCATCGGTTCGGGCGAGCGACAGAAATTTGCCCCGGCACAAAATATGGCGACGAATCTGGGCAAGATTGTCAGGCTCTACCCGGACGGCACGGTTCCGAAAGACAATCCGTTTATCGATCTCGAAGGCGCGCTTCCCGAAATCTGGTCGCTGGGCCATCGGAACATATTGGGCCTCGCCTTCGACAGCAAAGGACGGCTGTGGAACCAGGAAATGGGACCGCGCGATGGTGATGAACTTAATCTGGTTCTGCGCGGGGCCAATTATGGCTATCCGATCGTCTCGGAAGGCAATCACTATGACGGGAGAAAAATCCCCAATCATGATACCCACCCCGAATTCGAAGCGCCCAAAGTGGCCTGGGTACCGACGATCGCACCGAGCGGTTTGATCTTCTATTCCGGCGACCTGTTCCCGGCATGGAAGGACAGTGCCTTTATCGGCGGTCTCGCCAGTCAGGCGCTGATCCGCGTCAGTTTTGATGGCGATAGCGCCAAGGAGGCCGAACGCTTCCTGATGGGCAAGCGTATCAGGGAAGTCGAACAGGGCCCCGAAGGCGCGATCTATGTGCTGGAAGACGGCGAAGGCGGCCGGATGCTCAAGCTGACACCGACCAAATAACCCGTCGCTGCAAGAAACCTGAAACCTATTGCGAAGCGGCGGTCGTCGTGCCGGACAAGTCGCTCAGGAACTGGCGAACCCGTTTGGCATTTGCGCCGAGATCGTGCACGCCAACACGGCTGACCGAACGCATGTCGATGATACTGGCCGTACCATTTTCTGCCGATCGGGCACGAATGACGATATCATCCTTGAACCGGAACAGGGAGACCGTATCGGTTGCCTCCAGATGGCCCGCAGCGGGATCGACGCGGACAATTTTCCAGCCGCGGTCTTCGGCCAGCCGTTTGGCTTTTTCGATCACCACGGCGACCGGCTGATCAATCCGGACCGAGCGAATATCGGGATAGGCGTCCTGATGCACCGTCGCCCAGCGCTGACGCGGGTTCATGCCGCGCATGTTACCATCATCCGCGCCCGGTATATTGTCCCAATTATCAGCGCGCAGGGTCAAAGCTGTGAATTGCGGCGGGTCGGCAAGATCGGTGGTAATGTCGTGAATTGCGGGAAGCGTCACAATGGCGGTGCCATAAGGGATCATGAACGCCAGAAAACCAAGCGTCGCGATCATGCCCAGCCCCAATAAGGGCCAACGGGTCTTTCGTCCCTTGCGCCGGTTGAGCAGGATAAAGACGATCGCCAGAATCAGGGTGAGCAAAGCGATCAACATGATCCAGGGTATCGCCGCCAGACCTGCCTGCCAGCCCCACAGACCAAGGCCGCTACCGCCTGCAGCGACGACGAATGCGATCGGCACGCCCACCCCAAGCAAGGCAATAAGCCAGCCTTTGGGATCACGGCGTAGCGATCCCAGTTTTCCCGGTTTCACAGACGTGGATACCGGTCGCGTTCCGTCGATGGAGGGTTCGGTTGGCTCGTTCTGGTCGGTCATGCGCAAACTCCCTTAACAGATCAATCTATTAGCTGGCAGCCCGCGATCATGCAATTGCAACCTATGCGGCTCGACTTTTACCGCAAAGCGGAGTAGCGCGCGATTTTCCCGCTATATGAGACCAACGACTTGACCAGCATCATTCCTCTCGCCGAAATCGATCCGCAACTTGTCGAAGCTTTGCTCGACGCAGCCTTTGGGTCGGACCGCCACGAACGCACCGCCTATAAGCTGCGCGAAGGCATGGACATGCTCGAAGGCCTGTCACTCGCCGCCGTGGATCAGGAAAAGCACGAACTGCTGGGATCGATTCAATGCTGGCCCATCGCCCTGACCGATGAAGAAGGCAAGATGTACCCGATGATCATGGTCGGCCCGGTTGCGGTCTACCCGGATTTTCAGCGGGAAGGCATCGGCCGTGCGATGATGACGGCGCTGCTGAAAGAAATTCATCCCGACGATCCACTACCGCTGGTGATGATCGGCGACCCGGAATATTATGAACGGTTCTTCGGGTTCACGGCAGAGGGGACCGGCGGATGGGCTCTGCCCGGACCATGGGAACCGTCACGATTGCTGGTGCGTTCCAACCCGGCAAACCCGTTGCCGAAAACCGGCACGCTCGGCCCCTGGACAAGATAGCGCGTCTAGGGCTTTACAGAATTGGCGGCGGGCAATAGGCCATTGTCATGCCCTACATACCGCCGCCCGAACTAGCCTCGCTCTCTATCGCGGAAATCGCGGAATTGGCCGAAGCACAGAAGCTGCCCCCGGTTGATCAATGGGATCCGCAGGAGACCGGAGATAGCGAAATGCGTATCGCTACGGACGGAACCTGGTATCATCAGGGTGATCCAATCAGACGTCCGGCCATGGTCCGCGCCTTTTCCAGCATCTTGCGAAGGGAATCGGATGACAGCTACGCTCTGGTGACCCCCTATCAAAAGCTCAGCATCATTGTCGAGGACGCACCCTTTGTCGCAGTGGAGCTGGAAAGCAAAGAATCGGGGCCTGCCCGGATGCTGGCCTTCCGGCTCAACACCGACCATCTGGTGGTTGCAGGCAGCGATCATCCCCTGCGATTTGGAGCGGAAAAGCCGCAGCCCTATTTGCAAGTGCGTGACGGACTCGAGGCTGTGTTAGCGCGGCCGGTCTATTATCAGCTTGCGGAACTGGCGCTGGAAGAAGGTGCCGATCCGGTCGGAATCTGGTCTGACGGTGTTTTCTTCCCGATGGAAACCCGGCCATGACCTTGCGCGACCGGCTGGAAAAAGCATTGGTGAAAGGCCATGAGAGTGACCTTGATCATTTGCTCTACAACGAACGCGACCATATCGACGACCCCAAGGTTTTGCGCGACGCGGCGGTGCTGATTGCGGTGACGGATCGTCCCGATCCCGGCGTGATATTCGTCCAGCGGCCGCTGCACATGCGCAACCATCCCGGGCAGGTCGCCTTTCCCGGCGGCAAGATTGATCCGGGCGACCGCGACCCGATTGATGCCGCATTGCGCGAAGCGCACGAGGAAGTCGCTCTGGATCGCGGCCATGTTGATATCATCGGCATGACCGACAGCTTCCAGTCTGGCAGCGGCTATAATATACAGCCGGTGCTCAGCGTCATTCCGCCCGACCTGCCCTTTGTCGCGGAGCCGAGCGAGGTAGAGAGCTGGTTTGAAGCCCCACTAGATTTCCTCCTCGATCCCAGGAATCGCACCATCCACGAAGGCATATGGAACGGACGCAAGCGGCATTATTACGAAATCTACTGGCAGGACTATCGCATCTGGGGAATCACCGCAGGAATTCTGAACAATCTCGGGAAAAGACTGGGCTGGGAAGCATGAGAATGTCCCGCGCAAAATGGACGGAGAGACGTGGCCTCGCAGCGCTGATAGCGGCGCTCGATGGCAAGGCACGCTATGTCGGGGGAGCCGTTCGCGACACTTTGCTCGCGCTTGACGTAAAGGACGTCGATATCGCCACGCCATTGCTGCCCGAGGACGTGATGGAACGGCTGAAGGCGGCGTCCATCAAGGTGATTCCCACGGGCATAGCGCATGGCACGGTAACCGCGATACTGCCCGACGGACCGATCGAGATCACCACTCTTCGCCGCGATGTTTCTACCGATGGGCGGCGAGCGACAGTCGCGTTCAGCGATGACTGGAAAGAAGATGCCGCACGCAGGGATTTTACGATCAACGCGCTTTCCGCCGATCCCGAGACGCTCGAGATTTTTGACTATTTCGGCGGGCTGGACGATCTCAGGAACCTCCGCATCCGCTTCATCGGTTCTGCTACGGAACGGATCGCCGAAGACCGGTTGAGAATCATGCGCTATTTCCGTTTTCTGGCGCGCTTCGGACTGGATGTCCTGGATATGGAAGCGTTCAAGGCCTGCGTCGATGCGGCCCCCAAGCTGGCATTGCTGTCGCGCGAACGGGTGGCGGATGAACTGCTGAAATTGCTCGCCACAGACGATCCCCGATTTGCCGTGGGCAAGATGCTCGACGGCAATATTTTCGGACAAATCATTGCCGAGACCGATCCCGCGGCAGGCCCATTGCTGGACCGGCTTGTCAGACGCGAAAAGACGCACGCCATCGGCCCCAGTGCGGTTCGGCGGCTGGTCGCGATACTGCCCAAGGACAAGAACAAGGCAGACGCGATTGCCAAGAGTTTGAAGCTTTCGAAAAAAATGCAAAAGGCGATTGCCGCGCGTCTCGAGTCGGGGGCCGATGATATTCGCGCCCTCGCCTATCGCACCAGCGTGGAGACCGCCCGCGATGTCGCGCTTCTAAACGCAGATGAGACAGCCCTGCCCGACATGCTCGCGCAACTTGAAGGCTGGCACCCGCCCGTTTTGCCGCTAACCGGCGGTGACTTGATCAAACGGGGCTTGAAACCGGGACCAATTGTGGCGCGGACGCTGGCCACAATAGAGGCGGCATGGATCGCGGAAGGATTTCCGGATGACCAGTGGATCAAAAAATATCTCGATGATCTGGATGGAACGGTTTTGCAATGAAACGCGCCGCCAGAAATGATATGATGATCAGATGTAACGGAAAATGGTGCTGAACAGCCGCCAATATAGGAGACATGGAAGATGACTGACAATGCGGGACAAAAGGATCGGGTCGCGTTGATTGCATCGCCGCGCAGCGATGAACCTACCCATTGCACCGCAGCGGACTATGACCGGCTATATCAGGAAAGCATAAGTGATCCCGACGGCTTCTGGTCTGAGCAGGCAAAGCGTCTGGACTGGCAGAAAGCGCCCACGACGATATCCAATGCATCTTTCGATCCCGTGTCGATCAAATGGTATGAAGATGGTGTTTTGAACATCTGCCACAACGCCATCGACCGCCATGTCGCCGCGGGCAAGGGCGATGTAACGGCGCTGATTTTCGAGCCCGACGATCCGGCCACGCCCGGGCGCAAGATCACTTATGCCGATCTGCAGGCAGAGGTCATCAAAATGGCCAATTGCCTCAAGAAGCTTGGCGTCCAAAAGGGCGACCGGGTAACCATCTATATGCCGATGATCCCCGAAGGTGCCTTTGCCATGCTCGCGTGCGCCCGGATCGGCGCGATTCACAGTGTCGTCTTTGGCGGCTTCTCCCCCGATGCACTGGCCGGCCGGATTGAAGATTGCGAGAGCAAGTTCGTCATCTGCGCGGACGGCGGATTGCGCGGCGGCAGGCCGGTGCCGCTCAAGGCCAATGTCGATGCAGCACTGGAAAAAGTCGCGGTCGATGCCGTTCTGGTGATCAATCATACCGATACGGCTGTTGCAATGGCCGAAGGCCGCGATCACTGGTATCATGAAATTGACGCCGATGTTCCCGCAGACTGCCCGTGCGAACCGATGAACGCCGAGGATCCGCTGTTCATTCTCTACACATCCGGATCGACCGGCAAACCGAAGGGCGTGCTGCATACCACCGGCGGCTATGCGGTCTGGGCAGCGTCCACCTTTCACTATGTGTTCGATTATCAGCCCGGCGAAATATTCTGGTGTTCGGCGGATATCGGCTGGGTCACCGGTCACAGCTATATCGTCTACGGACCGCTGATCAACGGCGCGACCGAAGTGATGTTCGAGGGCATTCCCAACTATCCCGATTTCGGTCGTTTCTGGGAAGTGGTGGCAAAGCACAAGGTCAATATCTTCTATACCGCACCGACCGCGATCCGTGCGCTGATGCGCGAAGGAGACGCGCCGGTGAAGGCGCATGACCGCTCTTCCCTTCGCTTGCTCGGTACGGTTGGTGAACCGATCAATCCGGAAGCGTGGCGCTGGTATTATGACGTGGTCGGCGAAGGAAAATCACCGATTGTCGACACATGGTGGCAGACCGAAACCGGCGGCATCATGATTACCACATTGCCTGGCGCGCATGGCATGAAACCGGGCAGCGCGGGCAAGCCGTTTTTTGGCGTCCAGCCCCAGCTTGTCGACGGCGATGGCCAGGTTCTGGAAGGCGCTACCGATGGCAATCTGTGCATCATTGCCAGCTGGCCGGGACAGGCGCGGTCGGTCTATGGCGACCATGAACGGTTCATCCAGACCTATTTCAGCACCTATAAGGGCAAATATTTCACCGGCGATGGCTGCAGGCGCGACGCCGATGACTATTACTGGATCACCGGCCGGGTGGATGATGTGATCAACGTGTCGGGCCACCGCATGGGCACGGCGGAGGTCGAATCCGCTCTGGTTTCCCATCCCAAGGTCGCCGAGGCCGCTGTGGTCGGCTATCCGCATGACATCAAGGGACAAGGCATTTACTGCTATGTCACGTTGAACGCGGGTGAAGAGCATAGCGATGAACTGGTTGCCGAACTGCGTGGCCATGTCCGCATCGAAATCGGACCGATTGCGACGCCCGACCATCTCCACCTGACACCCGCCCTGCCCAAGACCCGCAGCGGCAAGATCATGCGGCGAATCCTGCGCAAGATTGCCGAGAATGAACATAGTTCGCTCGGCGATACATCAACGCTGGCTGATCCGGGGGTTGTCGATGCGCTGATCGAGGGACGACTGAATCGGTAAGCCTGTGCTCCGTATTCTTTCGTCTTGCGGTGACAACCGGGGGATGATCCGGCTGCTCTTGTCGGGTTCGGGGAACCGGCCCGCAGTGCAGACTTGCCGCATAAATTGACGTGGCATGAAATATGTCAGTACTTGCCCTATCGTTCCGTTTGATGCACACTCCCGTCATATTTCCATGGGGGAGGAAATGGCATGAGCACAGTCCAACAAGCTCCAATCGCACCCGCATCGGTGGCAAGCGATCTCACGCTTGGTGACCTGCGCGCCGCACTGGCGGCAGGCTGGGGTGACTTCAAGGCCCATCCGATGTTCGGCCTATTTTTCTCCGCAGTTTTCGCGATAACGGGGATGTTTCTCTATTATGGCCTTTTTATTCTGGGAGAGCTGTTTTGGCTGATCCCGGCAGCAGCAGGATTCCCGCTTCTGGCTCCGTTCGCCGCTGTTGGCCTGTATGAAGTCAGCCGTCGCCGCGAAGCCGGCCTGCCGATAAGCTGGCGTGCGGTCCTCGGCGCACTCAGGGGGCATGGCGACGATCAAATCATCAGCATGGGCGTGATTCTGTTCGTCGCATTCGAATTCTGGATGATGGTCGCACACGGCATTTTCGCCATTTTCCTCTCGGAATCCGGCGTGGGCTCAGAGATGGCACTGCTCCAAACCGAGACCGGCCTGATGATGTTGCTGGTCGGCAGCATCGCTGGTGGCCTGATGGCGCTTGCCTTTTATGCCATCACGGTTGTCAGCTTGCCGATGCTGGTCGACCGGAACGTCGATTTTATCACGGCGATCATCGTCAGTCTGGCGACCATGCGATCGAACCGGTCCGTCTTGCTGGCCTGGGCGATCATGATTGCGATCGCCCTGTTCGTCGCCATGTTGCCCTTTTTTCTGGGATTGTTCATCGTACTTCCGGTCCTCGGACACGCCACATGGCATCTGTATCGCCGCGTGATCGAGCCGGTAGCCGGAACAGCATAACCGATCATTTGATACCATCAAGTGACCTTTGACAGCCGTTGATGATCACCGTTTTCCGCATCATTGCTGATATTCCGGTCAATATTGACAGCGGAAGACATATAGTCACCAGTCAAGATTGACGCCCGGCTGATCAGTCGATACGGTTGACCGTGTCTGGTTTGCGACGGGGGTATATATGTGTGAGCGCCAGGATCCGCTTTTTTTTGATGGCGATAGTGTCGATCCCATTGATAGCGAATCCGAACAAATTGAAGCCTCGGCTTCAAATATTCTGTTGAATAAAAAGCACGATATTGATCCCGTAACAACGGCGGCATTATTGTTGAAAAGCCGCACCGTCCGGCTGGAACACTTCCGGGACCGCCAGCCGGATATTGATGATATATCCTGGCATATCTTGCTGGATTTGATGGTTTCAATGGACTCGGAAGAACCGGTTTCAGTGCATGATCTTGCGATCACCCATAATCTGGCGACGAACACGATGACCAGATATGTAAAATATTTGAGCAGTATCGGACTGATCGACCCATATATCGATGCCGAACCTGAGATTGAGGGTCTGTTAAAATTAACCGCATCCGGCGCTGCTTTGATCAGCGATACCCTTAAAAAAATCGGGAATGCACTGATAAATATCTGACCCGGATTTTCATCAAAAGCTAGGCGGCTCTGGTCGCAGCAACCGCCCGTTCGATATCCGCAAGCTGGCACAATTCCCCGATCGCTATATCAACATGAATTGCCGCTATGTCAGCATTAATAGAATCGAGCTGCAATAGAATCTGCTCGAGTTCATCAATCCAATTTCGTACCGTCTCTTTGTCAGTGCTCATAGGTTAGAAAATTCTTCCTGCTATCAGTTGAGCGCCCAAGTTCGACTGGTTTCATTTGACTCTTTTTTCATCAAAAAGTCAACTATTTCCAAATAACGAGTAGAAGCTGAATCCAATCCCAATAATTTGGACGAATATTTCGACAATGGACCTGCCTCAATATCGTGTAAACTAATGTAAGTTGACGCTAAATCAAAATGTAGTAAATAATCACTCCGCTCTTCGCCGCGTTTTGCCGGATAGCCCAGTGAGAGAACCATGGCACATCTTTAACTCTACATTAAAGGTGGTACCGAATATCTGACAAGAAACGGTTACGCATCTCCCTTTAGGTTCGAGTTTTACAGTTCAATATTTCATTAATCGGTGGATGATCAATGCGGTAGCGGAGCCAACTAACGGTTATGCAGAATATTTCAAGCTGTTGATGCGAACAAATTGTTGTTCAATGTCGTAAATCTATATTTCAGGACCATTATATGTCGTCTTCAGCCAGAATGGCCGATCCCTACGACATGCCAGCTGCGTTCAATCAAACTTGCCGCTCTTCGGGAAGCCCGTTGGTGGCAACCGTCCTGCCGCGCCGCGCGCGACCCGCCACATGGTCAGGTCATTCTCGGTTCGGGTCCGCCCCGTTTCACCGCCCATCGCCCAGCTCAGACCGTCTTCAAGCCTGAACACGGTTGCATCGGACAGACCGCCATCCTTGTAGCGCTGCAGCATGACGCCCTGCCCCTTGGCCATTTCCGGCATTTCGGAAAGCGAGAAGACGACGAGCTTGCGGTTTTCACCAATGGCCGCGACGTGATCGGCACCTTCGGGAACCCGGCGCACAACCAGCAGCCGCGCGTCGCCCTTCAGATTGGCGACCTGACGGCCCTTTTTCGTTTCGGCGACCACATCGGCAATATTCGCGATGAAACCGCGGCCCCAGGTGGAAGCAAGCAAGAGCTTCGCCTTCATGTCCGCAACCATCAGCGCAATAGGTTCGGCTCCCGGCTCAAGGTCAACCATCGAACCGACCGGTTCTCCGAAACCACGCGCGCCGGGCAGCTTGTCCGCGCCGATGGTGTAAAAACGACCATTGTCGCAACACATCAGCAGCTTGTCGGTGGTCTGCGCGTGGAAGGCATATTTGGGACCATCGCCTTCCTTAAATTTGAAACTGTCCGGCGCGGACAGGTCTGCATGCCCCTTCATCGCCTTGATCCAGCCACGCTGCGACATGATCACGGTGACCGGTTCTTTCTCGATAAACGCCTCGAGCGAGATCTCCCGTGCGGGGGCCGCTTCGATCAGCATCGTCCGCCGGGCACCCAGTGCCGTGTCTTCGGCGTAGAGTTTGCGCAGATCGGCCAGATCTTTCTTGAGCCGTGTCTTCTGCCGCGCCGGACTTTCGATCAGCTTCTCCAGCCCTTCCCGTTCTTCAAGCAATTTGTCGCGCTCGTTGCGCAATTCCATTTCTTCCAGCTTGCGCAAGCTGCGCAGGCGCATGTTGAGGATCGCTTCGGCCTGCCGGTCGGACAGCTCGAATTCTTCCATCAACATCGGTTTGGGTTCGTCATGGTTGCGGATAATCTCGATCACCCGGTCGAGATTGAGATAGGCAATGATATAGCCTTCGAGCAGTTCCAGCCGCGCATCGATCTTGTCGAGCCGGTGCTGCGAGCGTCGGACCAATACTTCGATCTGATGGACGATCCACTGCTTCAGCACTTCGCTGATGCCCATCACCTTCGGCACCCGGTCCTTGTCGAGCACATTCATGTTGAGCGAGAATCGGTTTTCCAGATCGGACATGCGAAACAGCGCGTTCATCAGATCCTCCGGGTCAACCGCGCGACTTTTCGGTTCCAATATGATCCGGACCTGTTCGTCGGATTCATCGCGGATATCGGCCAAAATCGGCAGCTTCTTGTCGGCGATGATCTGGGCAATCTGCTCGATCAGCTTGCCCTTTTGCACCTGATAGGGAATTTCGGTGACGACAATCTGCCAAGCGCCGCGCCCTTCGGCGTCTTCCTTTTCCCATTTGCAGCGCACCCGCATGGCACCGCGACCGCTTTCATAGGCAGCGTCGATCACCGATTTGGGGTCAACCAGCGTTCCGCCGGTCGCAAGATCTGGGCCCTTTATGATCTCCATGATCTCGGCATGTTCGGCCCTGGGGTTATCAATCAACAGCGTTGCGGCATCGATAATCTCGTGGACATTATGCGACGGAATGCTGGTCGCCATGCCCACAGCAATACCGCTCGCGCCATTGGCGAGCAGATTGGGGAACAGACCGGGCATGACTTCCGGCTCTTCGTCTTCACCATTATAGGTCGGCTTGAAATCGACCGTGCCTTCGTCGAGGCCATGCATCAGCTCGATCGCGGTGCGGGTCAGCCGGGCCTCTGTGTAGCGATAGGCCGCCGCATTATCGCCGTCGATATTGCCGAAATTCCCCTGCCCGTCGACCAAAGGATAGCGCAGCGAGAATGTCTGGGCGAGACGGACCATCGCGTCATAGACCGACTGGTCACCGTGCGGGTGATATTTACCGATGACATCACCGACCACCCGGGCACATTTCTTGTAGCCCTGAGACGGATCGAGCTTGAGCAGCCGCATCGCCCACAAGAGGCGGCGGTGCACAGGCTTCAGCCCATCGCGCAAATCCGGAAGCGACCGCGCGGTGATCGTCGACATCGCGTAAATCAGATAGCGTTCGGAAAGCGCTGCATCAAAGGGCGCATCGACTATCGCATCAAATTCATCTTCGGGTTCTTCGGGCGGGGCTTCGGTCAGATCACTCATGCGAGAAGCGATAGCAGGGTGGATTCAGGGTTGGTAGTGGGAAAGTGGTGCAATGATGATCAAGTCTGCCTTCGTGACACGATTTTATCGCACGGGCCGCTCGCTGCGATAATAGAGAAACGCAAACCACAAGGCCACAGCGCCAAGCAGGTGCCAGATGGCATGCCCCTGAAACAGGCTTTCGGGCGCGCAAAGCTGGCCGCGCTGGTCCAGATTCCAGACCGTGAAGGCGACGATATTGGCGACAAGCGCCGCGGCATAATAGCCGGTCCGGGCAAACGACCGCCGGGGTCTTGCAAAGACAAGTTCAAGAATAATCGCAACCAGCAGGATGACTGCGAAAAGCCAGCGACGGACTTCGGGAAGCGCGTAGAGAATTGCGATAAGAACGATACAAAGCAGGACATAATAGATCATGGCCCGCCGGTCCGGGATGTTCCGCCACTTCGCCAGCGCACTGACCAGAAAGAAGCCGCTGACCAGATATATGCCGAGCACATCGAAAAACTGGCCCCATAAAGTAAGGGTGGCGTGCAGCAGGAGCGATCCGATCCCGACGATGATCGCTGCCAACCCCAATATGCTGGCGGCTGACGGCGGGAAAGCCGACATCCAGTCGCGCGACCGGGCCAGCAGGATCATCAGAAAACCGATAAAAACGAAGCCAAGCGACGACAGGCTGTTGGCAGGCTGTAACAGCAACGCACCCGTCCTCGGCATTTCGCAAAAGCATCTAGTTTCGGTGCAGGTTGCCGGTGCGAAACGCGACCAGTCCGGCCCGACAAGCTTCAGCAAGGCAATGCTCACCACTGCTGCCGCCATCGTCAGCGCAAAAGCGGCGAACAGCTTTCCAGATTTGAGGATCAACGCGATAGCCACGCTTTCGGTAACGCCAGACCTTCGCGCTCATTGTCCCAGATAATCCCCATGATCCACCAGCGACCAGCGGGTTTGCCATCCTCGCCCATATCATCATTCCAGAGATGGATCATGTTCAAGCCGCGGAACTGAATTTCGGGATGGTCCGGCGTTTCGCGCGCCTCATAGGCGGAATAGACATGGGCAACCTGTCCGAAAACATCGACCTTGCGGCCGATCTCGATCTCGTAAAATGACTTGCCTTCGAGCAGCGGGATGGTCGCTTCGACAAATTCGTCATAGCTGAAGGGATAGGCAACCGGCTTGCCATCCTCGATCCGGGTCCGGACCAGCACACAACGCGGATGATAGATTTCGCGGTCACGCTCCCAATCCTGCCCACCCGGCGGCCCCGATATGCAATCATATAACGTGTCCATGACTTCATCTATGGTGGCATATTGGGTCATCGCGTTCGCAATCTCTCGCTTCTATCGGCCAGCCATCATGAAACGGGATTGTTTGCGCCGCAAGCTGCTTTCGCATATAGGAAGGCTCGGTTGCCCCGATCCGTTCAATCCGTCATGATTCGAACAATCGGGGCATGATTTTTTGTCGCTCTCTTTGCGAAGTGGAACCAAGCAATGTCCCGTCGCCGCCAAATCTATGAAGGCAAGGCCAAGATTCTTTACGAAGGCCCTGAACCAGGCACCATCATTCAATATTTCAAGGATGATGCCACCGCTTTCAACGCCGAGAAAAAAGGCACGATCAACGGCAAGGGCGTGATCAACAATCGCATCAGCGAGCATATTTTCACATTGCTTGGCCATATTGGCATCCCCAGCCATTTCATCCGGCGTCTCAACATGCGCGAACAGCTCGTCAAACAGGTCGAGATTGTCCCGATCGAAGTGATCGTCCGCAATGTGGCTGCCGGCTCTCTTTCCAAACGCCTTGGCATCGAAGAAGGCACACCGCTCCCCCATACCTTGCTGGAATATTGCTACAAGGATGATGCACTCGGTGATCCACTGGTCGCGGAAGAACATATCGCCTGCTTTGGCTGGGCCAGTCAGGATGAAATGCAGGATATTTCCGCCATGGCTATCCGGATCAACGATTTCATGGCCGGAATGTTTGCCGGAATCGGCATCAGGCTGGTTGATTTCAAGCTTGAATTCGGACGGATTTTCGAAGGTGATTTTTCGCGGATCATCCTGGCCGACGAGATAAGTCCGGACGGCTGCCGCCTGTGGGATCTCAAGACCAACGAAAAGCTGGATAAAGACCGTTTCCGTCGTGATTTGGGCGGAGAAGCCGAGGCATATCAGGAAGTTGCCCGGCGTCTCGGCCTTTTCCCGGAAGGCGAAAGCGAAGTGCTGGACCTCAATAGTGAACGAAAGAAGCGCGGAAAGTAACCATAGCTTTTCGCCCCGTGGTTAGGTGATCGTGCGATTAACCCCGTCAAGGGGGCGGCACTATCCCGTACATATCACCCATGGTTTACGTGAAATTAACCAATGAAATGATAGCACCGCCCTCATGTGGAACTCATGTGAGGAATATTCCCAATGCGCTTAATTATTTTGCTTGCCACGACAACGATGCTCGCCGCTTGCGGCGGCGCAGGTCCCCAGTCTGCCGGCAGTAGTGCTGCTCCTACCGGTAGCAGCGGTTCGGGTAGTGGTACAGACAGCGGGACGACCCACACATTTGTAGATCCGACCGAATCCAAAACCTATACGGCCGTTGGTGGCACTCACAGCTACAGTTACACAGTGGAGGCCGCTGGTGACCCGGGCGCGGGACAGACTGGCCAGTTGTATCAGGGCGATGCTACTACGGTGCGCAACAGCGGTCTGACAATCGCCTACAACCCGCGCGATGCCATTTTTGATGTTAGCTTCACTAACACGCTTGCCGGCACATCGACGGCCAGTCGCTTCCAGGACCCTCTCCACCGGACCAATTTCGGCGGTTTGGTCGAACCACAGAACGGCACTCCCGATCTTGGAGCAGCTCAATTTGGTATCGACGGAATGAACTATCTGGAATCGGGATCTTCCAATAATGTAACGCGCACGGTGCCAGGCGAATTTGTTTTTGGCCTCGTCGATCCAGGCCAGAGTGGAAGCTACGATGCAACCACGTTTTTCTATCAGACGCCAGGAACGGAAACGGATTATGTCACCTTTGCGGGCTATTTGCGGAATCGCGCGGGAGTCAGCAACATAACGATCGATAATGCCGACGGATCGACAACCGAGTTTCTCAGACAGACCAATCAATTGGAACGCGGTGCCTTTGCTTATGGAGAAGTCACAGCGAACGATGATGTGCCTACAAGCGGTACCGGCACATTTGAAGGGACCATGCTTGCATCGATGGTATTCAACGACCAGCCGGACGCGACAGGAAATTTCGATACGTATTTCCAGTGGATCGCCGGACGCGCGACAACCGACGTTGATTTTGGCGCCAATACCTTCTCGCTGTCACTTGATGGTACGGTCGGAGCGCCCTTTTTTGATGGTACGAGCGGCCAGCACAGCGTGCTGGAAAATGCGCAATTCGGTGCGAATGGTGCGGGCGATATCAACCTCGTGTCAGCGGGCGGCTTCTTCGGACAGTTTAATGAAGCCTGGTTCGTCAATCCGGGCGGCGGACGCCTTGACATGGTGATTGCCGGATCAAGCATTGATGGCGCCTTTTACGGCCCCGACGGGGTTGAGCTGGGTGGCGGCTACCGCATCGTTGGTGGCACACCAGATGAGCGGATCGACATTTTGGGAACCTTCGTCGGCAAAAAGCCCTAGAGATCGGAATGGTAAATTCTGGCTCTTTGGTCAAAGCTACAGTTGTATCTTGCGCAACCATAGCGGGATTCGGTCAGGCACAAGCCACCGCCCCGTTGGTTGCTGCAGCCGATGCGGTTGTGGAAATTGCACCAGCGCTACAACCGACTTGCGATGCAAGCGGAAGATGTCACGTTCAGGTAACGCCCCGCCAGCTTTTGTCCAAGGCGGAAGCCTTGATCCACGCCAAGCAATATCAGGAGGCGCTGCCTCTGGTTGAAGCATTGGGACAGGTACCCGAACTGCAAATGCAGCAACGGTTTCTCGCTGGCTATATCGCCATCGAGACGGGCGACGTCGACGGCGCAATAAAGAAGTTCCGTTCGATTCTGGATGAAAATCCCGGTCAGACCCGTGTCCGGCTGGAGCTCGCCAGAGCCTATTTGATGACGGGCAAAGAAGCGAGTGCTGACTATCATTTCCGTCTCGCTCAAAATGATGAAAATCTGCCCGACGAGATCGCCCAGACTATTCGCAATACGCGCAGCATCCTGCGCGATCAGCGAGTCTGGCGCTTCAGCTTTGACTTCGGTTTTGCGCCCGACACCAATATCAACGGCGCGACCAACGCCGAAAGCGTTGACATTAATTTCGGTCCGATCAAACTGCCCCTGCAACTGGACGAAAATGCACGGGAACGTTCCGGCATTGGTCAAACCGCGGGATTTTCCGGCGGGATCCGTATAAAAGCCAACGACCGGCTGGCGCTGTTGCTCGATGCCGATAGCAAGATAGTCAATTATAAAGGCGAAGACGCCGACGATATTGTCATTCAGGCAGCTGCCGGGCCCGAACTCCGCATTGCCCGCTACTCCAGTATTTCGCTGCAGGCTGTCGGTTTGCATCGCTGGTATGGTGGTCGACTTGCTACGCGGGAATATGGCGGCAGGTTCGGATATCAACAGGCGCTCAGCGAGGGCCAGAGACTGGGCTTTGAACTGGATGCGCGTCGTACCGAATCCGAGCTTAGCAATGCCTATAGTGGCTGGCAGCTTGGTGCCAATGCGACTTATGAGCATCTGATTGGCAAATCGCTTATTGCCTCCGCCAGTGTTTTCGCACGTCGCGACCTGCTCAACGCCGACGGCTTCTCCAGTTTCAACTATGGTGTCAATCTCGGTATTGGCGGTGAATTGCCACTCGGCTTGAATGCGGGCGTCTCCGCCAGTGTCAGTCGTTCCGAATTCGATGCCCCCTTGCTACTCTATTCCACCGAAAACCGTCTGGACTGGAGGGGCTTCGCACGCGCCTATATTGGCAGCCGCAAAATCAAGTTTCTCGGATTCTCACCATCAATCGACTATAATTATTCACGGGTAGACAGCAATTATACACTGTACGAGATGAACCGCCACCGCGTGAATTTCAAATTCGCGCGCTATTTCTGAAACGGTTAGACCATAAACGGCCGCCAGCCTTTTCCATTTTGCGTTCTTCCCCTTGCCCCGGCTAATCTTGGCGCTATAGCAAGGCGATATTAGCCGGCGGAACAGAGCGAGGGCGCAGGATGAAAGTCAGAATTTTTGTAACGCTGAAAGATGGCGTATTGGATCCTCAGGGTAAGGCCATTCATCATGCGCTGGAAAGTCTCGATTTTTCCGGCGTCAACGATGTTCGTGCGGGCAAGCTGATCGAACTCGATGTTGATCCGTCCGTCAGCCGTGAAGAAATCGATAGAATGTGTGACAAGCTGCTCGCCAATACCGTCATCGAAAATTATGAAATCGAGCTACCCGAAATGACATCGGGGACTGTGTCCTGATGCGATCCGCGGTAATCGTCTTTCCGGGCTCGAACTGTGACCGCGATATGGCTGTCGCTCTGGAAACCGTTACGGGGCAAAAGCCTCATATGGTCTGGCATGGTGACAGCGAACTTCCCTCCGGGCTGGATGTGATCGCGATTCCGGGTGGCTTTTCTTATGGCGACTATCTTCGATCCGGTGCGATGGCATCGCGCTCCAATATCATAAAACCGGTCATGGACGCCGCACAACGTGGCGTCCGGATATTGGGCGTGTGCAACGGGTTTCAAATCCTCACGGAAATGGGATTGTTGCCCGGCGCCCTGATGCGGAACAGCAACATCCATTTTGTCTGCAAAGATGCCGAACTCGATGTCGTCAATACCGACACGATATTCACGTCCGGTTATTTGGAAAACACCCCGATCCTGACCCCGGTCGCGCACCATGACGGCAATTTTTTTGCCGACACCTACACGCTCGATCGGCTGGAAAATGAAGACCGGGTCGTGTTTCGTTACCGCAGCGAGATCAACGGATCATCCCGTAATATTGCCGGCATCATCAATGAAGCGGGCAATGTCCTCGGCATGATGCCGCACCCGGAACGGGCGATCGACAAAAAACACGGCGGGACCGACGGACTGCCACTGTTCGAAAGTCTTTTGGGCTAAGATTCTGCCGGGCGACTCTGCCGAGAGATTGTGTCGGCCGAACAGGCTATCAACCCTGATCTTGGCGAAATAGCCGGGATGGTGCCGCAACCATCGCCCCCTTGCATATTCAGAGGCGGGCAATCGATCCTGCCCAAGATATTTTCCATCATCTGAAATCTGCCCGCGCTCACGCGGTGCGCCATGACCGTGCGCGTTGTCGTGCCAGCACCAGATTCATGTTCCGGTTCAGGCGGATACCAATCAAAAAAAAGGGCCAGTCCGAAGACCAGCCCTTTTCATAAATGGTATCGATGTTGCTATTAGTTACCGGAACCTGGTCCGTACATAACTTCAACACGACGGTTCTGAGGTTCACGAACACCGTCTGCGGTTTCAACGCGAGGACGCGATTCACCGAAGGCTTCACTCGAGATAACGCCGCCGCTGATGCCGCGCGATTCGAGATATGCACGAACAGCCGCGTTACGACGCTGAGACAGACCAACGTTGTAGCTGGCAGAACCAGACTTATCAGCGTGACCAGCCAGCATGACCTGAGCCGAACCACAATCACCATATGCGGTAACCGCATTGTCGAGAACCGAAGCCGCTTCTGGAGTGATGTCCGACTGATCCCAGTCAAAGAACACAATATAAGGGCCAGGCTCACATACAGCCGCTGGTGGCGGTGGTGGTGGTGGCGGTGGCGGTGGTGGTGGTGGTGGAGGCGGTGGCGGTGGCGGTGCCGCTGGTTCGCCGCCGAAGTTGTAGATCAAGCTACCCAAGATCGAATGGGTCCGCAGACGCGTATCGTTTGAACGACCGATTTGATCGACGAGATTGATTTTTTCAGCATTGAAGAAGCGATATTTCAGTCCAACGTCCCAGCTGTCGCTCAATGGAGCGCGAACGCCTGCAAGCAACTGCCATGCAAAACCTGTGTCCGAATCATCAAGATAAGGTCCAGCAAAGATATTGGTAACTTCGGTGCGAGCAACGCCGACGCCGCCGCCAACAAAGCCTTGAACACCGTCATCATCGCCAAAGTCGAGCATACCGTTCAGCATGAAGCTGAGCGCATTTACTTCGCCATTGATCGCATTTGTTCCGGTAAAATTGCCACCGCCATTTGCGAGCGACGGGATACCAGGTGTTACTGCTTGCACGCTGTTAGCAGCTGCAGCCTTATACCCAACTTCGGCTTCCAGGCGGAAACCACCGAAATCATATCCGACGATACCGTCAAAATCATAACCTGTGTCATGATCCGTTTTGACAGCATCATTTGTACCGGCAACATCAATCGACAGATCTTCGGCAATCATTGCACCGCCCTCGACACCGACATACCACTGGCCATCACGAGCCAGAGCAGGTGTTGCGAGCGCTGTGGAGGCAAGCGCCATTCCTAAGGCAAGCTTCCGCATTTATATTCCCCTTCTCAATTAGGTTCTAAATTCACGCCGCTTTCTAACCCTTCGTATCGATCAGTGCAAGCGGCCAAATCGCAGAACTGTTGCGAAAATGTCGCCATTTTCGGCATTTAGCCCAAAAAATGACGTCCAAACGCGGAGGAATTGAGAGTAGCGGTGTTCCTGCTCAATATCCCGACGCATTTTTATACTTCCGGTTGCAGAATGCCCTGCGCCTGCGATGCCGCCAAAATCGAATCGATGGCGCTCCGTGCCTCAACATCGACAACAGCGCCTGATGTCGGGCTGTCGATCGACGAGCCCAATTGCCAAGAACTGCGATAAACAGCGAAATTGTCGAGTGATTCTATATAGACGCGCATCAACGCCAGGGGCGGGATAAACAGCCAGCCATTTCCGGTCCAGCCGGCAATCTGGTCGTCATGGCCCAGCCATTCGTCGGTCGCCCCCGGTCCGACTATCCAGGACTGTCCGGGAACAGCGACAATTGCTGTCGGGTCGGTTTCAATCGCCTGGATGATCGGATGAATCAGAAAATCGATGCGCGTCAGCGCTTCGTTGTGAAAAAGCTCCTTATGTGCCTGTCCGGTTGCGAGTAGCGGAATTTCAAATCGTGCCGTTTCCAGTATAGCCATGTTGAGTTCTTTCCAGAGAGGTTGCGAAAGCGGAATGAGCGGGAATTAAAGCGGTATTTCAACGATCAGCGCCGGGGACAGCCGATTATCACCGATTTGATAGATTCTGGCGGTTAGGTAATTGATATTATTCAATAATATTGGCGCCAATTGTGCTGAGGATATAATGGCTTGGGGCGCCACCGATTCAAGAGAAAGGGATATTTCGAGACTGTCTTCCTCCGACAGTTCAACCCGATATTTCTCGGCTTCCTCCGCCAGCGGCACTTCGACATGGTCCGACCAGACGGTTCCCGCCCGGGACCGCCGCGTCCAGCCGATCGCAAGGTCGCCATTGTCCAGAAAATTCCAGGTCGGATGAACCGGGGACCAAGGCATTAGAGCGCGGCCCGGCAACGCGATGGATGCGGACACCGGAACGAGGTCATCGCGGCCTAGCGCCAAAACAGTGATTGGTGAAAATGGGGAATATAAAGCGGCACCGATCTCCAGCATCGACCCGGTATCAAGCAGAACAAAATCTTCACCGGCGCTATGCTTCGTGATTTCTGCCTCGGTCCCGCCCAAGCCGCGAATCAGCCCGGACAGACGGAACTGACCCTCGCCTAGTGGGCTCGCTTCGGCAAACTGGATGATTTCCTGCCCGATCAGGGCGATATTGCTGCCGGCGAGCAATTGTGAATCATCGGCAAAAGCCAATGTCATCGCCGGATTGTCCAGGTCCACATCGATATGATTGATCCGATCGATCAAGGCAGGGTTGGCAGAAACCAGCGTTCCCGATGTAATGCCGATAACCGTGGGAGCCGGGATTTGGCCGATGAATGCGCCTGGCATACCATCCGCGCCAGCAGCAAAAAGCTGCGCGTTTCGCCATCCGGCATCGCCGGCGGCCGCGGCATAAAGTCTCCCTGATTCGGACACGGCAGTCGGGGCATCGACGGCGAAGGGCAGATCGACCAGCACAAGCCGGGTCGATCCGGCCCGAAGATCGTTATCCGGTACGTTTCTGCCTGATTCCGAAGCAATCGGAGAGCGGCCATTGTTGATGCTTGTCCGGGTCAGCGAAAGCTGCACAAAACCCGGCCCGATCTCGCATTCCCGAATACGCCAGAGACCTTCAAAAGCACCAAATTCGACCAGCATCCCGGGCCGATACGGGCGGCTGCCGAGCGGCAGGGAAACTTGCAGAGTCGCGCGTTCGCTATAGGCCGTCCACAGCCCGTCTACAGCGATGGTCCTGGCTTGTGCGACAGCCATTGTCGCGGGAAAATCCCGGGTCAGCGATATCCGGCCTATTCCCGGACGAAACGCCGACTGGATACCGGATTGATAGTCGCGCGCCGGATCATAATAGCGGACAGACATCTGCCGGGGGGTCGCAGAAATCGAGGCGGAGCGCTGTTCGGGCGGTGCAATTTCCTGTTTGCCCACGGTGCGCACGAAATCGCCGTCAAACGCCAATCCGGGCGCAGGGCCTGCAACCGAACGCACATTCGCTTCGATGCGGTCAAGGGCGCCCGGATCAGATGAAAAGGACAGCGCAACGGAGTCGCTCAGCGAACGCATGGCAGCGTGCCTGTCATCTCCCCCCGCAGCATAGCCGATAACCGCCTCTCCCGGCGGCAGGACGATCCGGTCACCTGAAATGTCCGCGATAATATCGGCAATCGACACCGAACCGTCGTCGGCGATCACTTCAAATGTCAGAGACGGGATGCGATTGCCATAATCGGTGAGGTCCATATCTTCAAAAATCGCCAGTGCCAGACCGCGATAGGCAGGTGTTCCATCAGCCGCCTCGGCGCTGGCTATCAGCCCATCGACGGGCTGATCCTCATGTCCTGCATGAAAGGAGAATTGCGTTCCGGTTTTGAAATCTCCGGCGGTTCCCCGGAAAATTTTCCCGTCTGCCCATATCCTGCCGATGTCTTTGATTCGGCGGCTCGACAGGGCGACGGCAAAACAGCCAGAATAGCTGTAGACTGTCGTGCTCGGCCTGCCTTTTCCGCCGCCTTGTTTGCTGCGCGTCTCCTTCAGGTCGGTCGCCCAGATCACCGTTCCGGCGACGCGCATCCTGCCGTATATTCCGGGAATCTGGGATCCGTAGCTCGACGTCTGAACGGCCAGTTCCTGCAGCCGCGGCCCTTCCCGTCGCTTGGGCCGGAACAGGATATTCTGGTCGAACTGCTGGCCGACAATTGCGCCGATAGCACCGCCAATCGGTCCACCGATTGCGGTGCCCACGGCGGTCAAGACCAATGTCGCCATTCAATCCTCCGTCAATCTGAAAATCGAGGCGATCGGCCACGGCGCATTGCCGGGACAATATACGACCTTGCCCAGTCCGGCGTGGGCGTGAACAAAGCCATTGTTGGCGCGGATCAGAAAATGCCACTGGACCGGGCTGGGCCGAACCAGAACAATATCACCTTCGCACAATTTGGCGGTCGGCGGGAAGCGTTCGAAACCGGCTTCGACCATGAATGCGCTGATCGCCTCCTCCGACCCGCCGCGGATCGAATAGCCGTTGGGAACGTCGCATTCGAAATGGGCCGCGATCAGACATTGCTCGGCAAGCCCGATGCAATCCAGTCCGGCTGCTTCGTCACGCCCGTGCAGGCAAAAGCGCGCACCGCATAGAGACATTGCCTTTTCCGCCATTCTTACTGACCTCCATTTCTCTTGTTTCACGCGCCGGGATATCGCGTCAGCAGATCATTGCCGGGCAAATAGGGTTCACCCCGGAAGTTCCTGCTGTTGGCAAAACGGTCGCGACAGGTTGCGAAATTCTTGTTGCAACCTGCGGTGAGCACTATCCGCGTGTCCTGGGCAACGGACGGGGAAGGCTGGTCTGCCAGTCTGACAACATCATCCTCGCCATCAATGATCGCATAGCTGAGCCCGCAAGCGGGGCCGCTCATGATACGCAAGGATCCAAAGATAAAATCGGCTGCGGACCCGTTCAATGCGTCAATCCCGACTTCATCTCCGCTGATCGTGGTGATCCGGCCTTCGCGCCGATGCTTTTGCAGGCTCAGCTTGCACTGACGATCACCAAATTCGGCCCGGCACGTGGGGGACGTCAGCGGCGCAATCGGCTCGTCGAGAAAGGATGTCGCGCCCAGCATTTCAACAGCAAAACTGTCTCCCGACCTGATAATTTCGCCGAATTCGCCGCAGATCAGCGGCAGAGGCTCGGCATCCGGCTGTTCCCAGTCGACCAGCGAAACATAGAGCAGCGCGCCGTCCCAGCGCCCGGCAAGCAGATCGGCTTCCGCTATTGCCGCGCTCGTAATGACACCCGCAATTTCGACATTATCGATATCGAGACTGTCGGAAAGCGCGATCGACGAAGGCACCATTCCCGGCGCAGCGCGATAGGGGAATGCATCGATGACAAGGTCCCGGTCATGCGACGTAAAACCCACCGCGATCCCGTCTCCACGTTCCAGCCGCCAGAGATAGGTGCTGGTGCCAAGGTCCCGGTCCAGCCATTCGAGGCTCATGATCTTTCCCTGATCTCGATCAGCAGAACTTCCGGAATATCCCCGGCCAGAAATGTCGCGTGGTTCACCGACAGCCGATCGCTTTCGAAACGCACCGGCACATCGAACAGGAAACCGGCAGTGATATCGCTGCCTTCAGCCGGCGGACTGTCAAACGTGACGAGGCCGGTGGGACCCAGCGACCAGCCCCCGCTCGACTGCCCGTCAATAGCCACTTGCAGCGACTCCGGATCCGGCCGCGTGATCAATCGTTGCTGCGGCTCTCCGTCCGGGTCACCGTAACTTTTGATCAGTTGATATTCCGTCTGCTGACCATCGCCCGTGCCCAATAGTTGATCGGCTGGCGTGGGTGCCTCGACCATCTCGCGTGAACTATGATCATAGGGATCGCGGAAGCGAAAGCCCTTGGCTGCCCCCCGCCGCGCCCGGAAAAAGGCGATCAATGTCCGCAATTCTTCCTCGCTCCGGACACCCGGCCCGACATCAAACTCCAGCCGCGCGTCGGCCCAGTCGCTGTTGCGGCTTTCATGGCCGGAAATGGTTGTCACGATATTGGTCGAAAATCCCGGCGACACGCTGGCCCCCTGGCCAATCGCGAGCGGGAATTGCACGTCGTCAAAGGCGTTCACATCCGCTTCCTCTTCCTGAAAATAGGTAAAACCGTCGCGCGCCACCTGCGGCAGCGCCCAGACGAAGATTTCCGATGTTGCCCGCGTCTGCGCATCGGCGATCGCCTCGACCATATTGGCCCAGATACCTCGGTCCTCCGCGCTCAACACAAAGCCGGAGAAATATTGCTGCTGTTCAGCCGGATAGCCCAGCCTCTGTGTGGCCAGTGCAATCCCGGCCTTCGTCGCCGATCGATTGCCGGCTATCACCCAGTCATAATCCTCCAGCTGCAATTTATCGAAGGCGGGAGACGCCCAGCCCACCGGCAAATTGGCCCGCTTGGTTTCGGGGGCCTGTTCGTCCAATATCGTCGGCAGATAGGCCAGCAATAGCGTCTCGACCGGCGTTTCGCCCGCTTCATCCTTCACCGCATCCATCAGATTGGCGGTCGATTGCGCCAATAGCGCACCGGCCTGATCCAGCATGGCAATTTGTATCGCTGTCTTCGGACCGTCAACTGATGCAATGCTGACCATATTTTCGCCAAAGGCCGCACTGGCAGCGGCATCATAAAGACATATCCGCTTGTCCGGCATGATCCACCACCACGGCTCACCAACCTGAAAGCGGATCGCCGCACCCGCGTCCCGCGCAATCGCCACAAACGCACGCGCCACTGCCTGCAAATAGCCCATCGCATCGTCATTGGCGGGCGAAAGCAAGGTCGACGGCGGCTCCCAGCCGGTCAGCGCCGGATCGCCATTTTCCGCCCGCTGCTTCCAGTCATTCCAGCAATGGCCATCGAACAATTCGTAGGACAGCGAGAGAATCACCGAAAATCCCATCGCTTCCGCGCGGGATATCAGGTCACGGTGCCACACCGCCGCTGGCTGGTTGATCGCGGAAAATTCCTCGCCCGCCTGCGGAACAGAAAGGCTGGCATAGAGCCCCTCCCCGACCGTCTCCAGCCGGAAATAATGGCTCATCCCGAGATAGTGATTAATCGCGCCGCGATAGCCCAGGGCCCGCGTCATCCGCAGCAAACGCTCGGGTGTCTGGTTGAAACTGTCATCATAAGCGGTGGCCATCGACAGGCCATTTTCCGGCACCATGATATCGCCAATTTCGAGCACCGCTCCCTGGCCATCGGTCCGGATATCGCTCATTTCGATCCAGCCGATCTTCGGCGTCACATAGCGCGAACCAAGCTCGTCATATTCCGGTGGAATGATCGATATGAACAGCCGGTCGATATCTTCGGGAAAGACCGGGTCGGCCTCTCCGGGCAACAGAAAGCCACCATCCACGGCAGAAAATTCGATCGAAATCTGCGCATCCGTCGGCGTCCCGCTGGCATAGTTCCACAGCCGGACATACCAGGATTTGGGATCGCCTGCCGCGTCTCGCCCCTCGATTGTCAGCGTCGGCCCGTTGATCGCATCCAGCGGCATGATACCCGACGACCGCCAGCGAAATTCCCATTGAAGTCGCGAATGATCGCGCAATGTTTCATAGGCGAGCAGCGGATGGTCGAGCGTGTCTTCGCTTTCCCAGATCAGCCCGGCCAGATCGTCGCTATTGTAGAAGACCGCATCGACCCTCAGCGCATCCGCTGCCGTTGTCACCACCGACGCCATCATCGGGCGCGGGAAATTGATCGTCCAGAAGCGCGGATCGAAGCGCTGGATGAAGCTGCTCCGCTGTCCCGTTCTTTTTTCTGCTAGCCAAAAACCCATGATCAGCCCGCCTTCGCGCTCAAAGCATTGCGCACCGCCCGCGCCACCTGCCGGCTCGATCGGCGCATCTGGTCCGGCGCGCTGCCCTGGCCGTTATCGGATATATTGATGGTCAGACGGACATTGGGCGCAGCGCCGACCGCCACCGGTGGCTCAATCCGGCCGGCCGCGGTTGGCACAAACAGTTCGGGGCCGCGTTCGCCGACCCTGTAGGCGCGGCCATCGCTGACCGGACCACCCGTGGCCCGTCCCGGTGCGCCGAGAAAGGCGCTGAGCAAGGATGTCCCGAGGTTGAGCAGTCCGCCCCCGGAACTGCCCGAGCCACCGCCAAATAGGCCCTGCATTCCGCTATTGATCGCAGCGCCGGCAATGTCGTTCATCACCGACAGCGCCACCCGGCGCAGATCTTCAAAATCCAGTGATCCGCGCCGGATAGCGCGGCTGAGCGTGGACTCCAGCACCGACCCCGCCCGCTCCACACCGGAAGCAAAGGGACCATCAAGCTGGCCTTTCATATCGGCCACATCCTTGGCAAAACTGGCGGTGTCCGCGCGCACGCTGACCACCAGCCGTTCGATTTCTTCATCCATCGGGAAAATTTTCTTTCAACATTGCAAAAGTGGACTGATCGAGAGGCAAGGCCGTAGCCCCGCCGATTACATGGCCTTCGAGCGACCGGAACAGACCGGCCAGCTCCTCCGGCGTCGCACGCCAGAACTGCTCCGGCGTCCAGCCAAGGGTCAGCGGCACCAGACCCGCGAGCCGCGCCGCGGATGTGCTGAAATTTTCGGCCATCAGCTATCCGCAGAGAGGCCGGACAATATCTGCTTCAGCAAAATCTTGAGCGCCGGTGTCACCCCGGCCAGTCCCAGCGTCATCATCCCCTCGCCCAGCTGGGCGCGACTCAGATGATCCGGACGATCATCGGCGACATGCCAGAACAGGGTCACGATTTCCGAGAGCAGAAGACGCCCGCCAGCGGCCCGCTCGACGAGATCGAACAGCGAGCCAAGCTCCTCCTCGGCCGCGACCAGCGCCGCAAAACTGGGCCGCAGGATCAGGCGCGTGCCATCAATGACAATCTCCGCCTCGCCGCGCAAGGCGTTGGCGGCACGCTCAGACACTGGCGACCGCTCCGGAGCTTTCGAGGCTCAACGTGTAGCTGCGCTCGCCGTTATAATCGCCGCTATAATCCAGCCGTGCGACAAGAAAGTCGCCCTGCATCCGCTCACCGCCCTCAAAGCTGAGTTCATAAGCATCGATGATGCCACCCAGCGCATGATTCTTGATCCGCAACTCTGCGTCGGAGCCGGTAAAGACGCCCGCCCCGGACACCGATACCGAGCGCACACCCGCGCCCGACAGCAATTGTCGCCAGCCGCCGCTGTCCTTGCTGGTGATCGCCACCGGTTCGCCGTTGATCGACATCTGCGTGGTCCGCAAACCCGCGATGGTCGTATAGCCGACCGGGTTTTCGCCATCGCCAATTTTCAGGAGAAAGGCACTGCCTTTTTCTGCTGCCATATTCTGGTTCCTTTATATGGTGGTGTTTGTTGTGTCTCGCGACAGTTCGCTGCGCGGAGGCCCCTAGACCCTCAAAACCTTAGCCCGATACTCAATCAGCCCGCTCCACGGACTGATCGCGCTGCGCACGATCCGTGTCCGGCGGAAATCAAGGGTGACAATCTGCCAGCCATCGGGATCATCCAGCCCCGGCTCCAGCGCCGCCTCGACCAGCGCCATCACCCGATGCAGGCGCGCCGCCGTCTCGCCATCATCATGAACGACAAGCGCGAGACTCAATTCCCGCCCGATACCGCCCTTGTGGCTCCAGTCGAGCGACGCACCGGTCGCCAGCGCCACATAAGGAAAAGCGGCACGTGGCGGCGGGCCGTCAAATATCCCGCTGACCAGTTCCATCAAAGATGCATCGGCTTCCAGCCTTGCGACCAGCTGCTCTTGCACAGCTTCCAGCGCGCTGCTCATCGCGCAGCCCGCATCAGAAAGGCGACGTCGCGCAGGCTGCTGTTCCCGATCAACCGTGCGCCCAAATGCCGAGCTTCGACAGCAATGCCCTGGTCCGTTTCAATGACCCGCACATCGTCCGGCAATTCTTCCGCCAATATCGATTTAATTTCGGATTTTGCTCCGGCCAGCCGCTGTTCGGCAAGTGCCTCACCGCGCTTGTGCAATTGTTCCATCATCTTTTCTCTTCCGCCTGCAGGATGGTTTTCGGGATCAGCCGATGTTCCAGAATGACGCTCGATATGGTCATTTTCCGGTCACCCCAGACCAGCCGGTCGCCCGGTTTGATCGCCCGGGTTTCGCGCAAAATGAAGCGCCAGCGCGGCATCGCCGAACGGCTTTCCGCCTCACTGGCACTGCCGCCTTGCATCGCGTCTGCCGCTGCCCAGAAGACGCCCACCGTAAGATATTGCGGTTCGGCGGAACCCAGCATATCGCGCCCGACTGTCTGCCGTTCGATCGAGATGCGCTCCCGCAGGATACCGGAAAATTCCTGTCCCATCACGCCATCCTCATCCGCCGATAGGGTCGCCACAATGCGGTCACCGCGCTGGGCGGGCCACCGGCATCGACCCCGTCGCGATTCGCATAGAGATAGCCCGCCATCCGGACGATGCCCTGACGCAGGCCTTGCGGCAGCTCTTCCCAGTCCGTCGCCAGACCGCAGGCATAAGTCACCCGGATTCGGGAACCGTCCTCGTTGTGCTGCACCCGGATCCAGCCAATACCATCGCTGTCTATGTCGATGGCATGGTCTTCGACAGCCAGTGTCGACGCCATTCCATCTGCGGCAATGGCCTCGACCAGGACAATCGACCGCACCGGCAGACGTTTCAGCTTTTGCCACGATTGACGCGACGGCAACATATCGGTCACCGAGCGGACGATCAGCATCTGGCCGGTAAAATCCTCGCACAGGGACGCCGCGCTGCGCAAAAATGCGTCAATCGCATCATCATCGGCCTGATGATCAATCCGGACAAAATCCCTGACCTCTGCGATCAGCGCTGCCGGTAGTTCCGGCCAGTCTGCAATGGGGAAGCTCACGGTCGCGGCATCCTTTCGTTCATGGTTCAAGAGTTGCGCCCGTGCCGGTTCGAGGGGAGGAGCAACCGGCACGGGCGCGCTGCGCCTAAGCGCAGCAAGGGGTAAGCCCCAAGGTCAGGAAGCGCTGAACTGCATCAGCTTGATCGCTTCCGAATTCATCAGCTGGCCGCCGACCCGCTTGGTCGCGTAGAAATGGACGAACGGCTTGTTGGTAAACGGATCGCGCAAGATGCTGGTCGCACTGCGTTCGGCGATCAGATAGCCGGCGCGGAAATTGCCGAACGCGATCGCCAGGCTGTCGGCGGCGATATCGGGCATGTCCTCGGCCTCGACCACCGGATAGCCGAGCAAGGTCGCGGGCTGCCCGCTGGCCAGCGACGGCTGCCACAGAAACGCCCCGTCCGCCGTCTTGAACTTGCGGATCTGCGCCAGCG
>CAJQNR010000013.1 GCA_905479715.1 uncultured Sphingorhabdus sp. | reverse complement strand
ATGGTAAGAAATCCACCGCAGAGCGCATCGTCTATGGTGCCTTTGACAGCGTTGAAGCCAAGGCGAAGAAAGATCCCTTGCAGCTGTTTCATGATGCTCTCAACAATATCAAGCCGGGCATTGAAGTGCGCAGCCGCCGTGTTGGTGGTGCGACCTATCAGGTTCCCGTCGAAGTGCGTCCCGAACGTGCGCAGGCTCTGGCGATCCGCTGGATGATTGCTGCCGCTCGTGGCCGCAGCGAAACCACAATGGCAGCGCGTCTGTCGGGTGAGATTCTTGACGCTTCCAACAATCGCGGCAACGCGGTGAAGAAGCGGGAAGATGCGCACAAGATGGCGGAAGCTAACCGCGCCTTTGCTCACTACCGCTGGTAGGAATAAAAATAGACCGTTCGTCCCGGGCCCGTCGAAGGGCGTGTTCCGCCGGAGTGTTTCGCTCCTGATCGGAGTGTTTCGACAAGCCTGGTACGAACGGACTTTAAGACAAGAATTCGATTCAAACAGGGCTGGTCAAGACCGGCCCATTTCACTATAGGGCGGCCAGAAATTGGTTCCCAACATACTGGAGTACAGACTATGGCACGCAGCCATCCGCTCGAACGATATCGCAATATCGGCATTATGGCCCATATTGACGCTGGTAAAACGACCACCACGGAACGTATTCTATATTATACGGGCAAGTCCTACAAGATTGGCGAAGTGCATGATGGCGCGGCGACAATGGACTGGATGGAGCAGGAGCAGGAACGTGGCATCACGATTACCTCCGCTGCGACCACCTGTTTCTGGAATGCAGAAGACCGCAAGGGGCCAGAGCACCGGATCAACATCATTGATACGCCAGGCCACGTTGACTTCACCATTGAAGTCGAGCGTTCGCTGCGTGTGCTCGATGGTGCGGTAGCCTGTTTCGACGGCGTTGCCGGCGTGGAGCCGCAGTCCGAAACCGTATGGCGTCAGGCTGACAAATATAAAGTGCCGCGGATGTGCTTCATCAACAAGCTCGACCGCACCGGCGCCAACTTCAAATTCTGTGTCGATTCGATCGTCGAACGTCTCGGCGCGACCCCGGCTGTTCTCTATCTTCCCATCGGCATCGAAGCCGATCTGGTCGGTCTGGTTGATCTCGTCAATCAGCGTTCGATCACCTGGAAGAACGAAGATCTGGGCGCTGAATATACCTATGGCGACATTCCTGCGGACATGGCCGACGAAGCGGCTGACTATCGCGAGAAGCTCATCGAGCTTGCTGTTGAGCAGGACGATGATGTCATGGAACAATATCTCGAAGGCAATGAGCCCGATGTTGCGACTTTGAAGGCGCTGATCCGCAAGGGCACGCTGAACCAGAGCTTCGTGCCTGTGCTGTGCGGCTCGGCGTTCAAGAACAAGGGCGTTCAGCCTTTGCTCGACGCGGTTGTCGACTATATGCCGAGCCCGCTCGATGTTCCTGCCATCAAGGGCGTGAAGCTCGACGGCGAAACCGAAGATACGCGGCCTTCGTCCGACGACGAGCCATTCTCGGCGCTGGCGTTCAAGGTCATGAACGATCCGTTCGTTGGCACGCTGACCTTCTGCCGTATCTATTCCGGCAAGCTGGAAAAGGGCACCTTGCTGAACTCGGTCAAGGACAAGAAGGAAAAAGTCGGCCGTATCCTCGAAATGCACTCCAATGACCGCAAGGACATTGAAGAGGCATTCGCAGGCGACATCGTTGCTCTGGCGGGTATGAAAACGACCACGACCGGTGACACGCTGTGTGATTCGGCGCACCCGATCATTCTCGAACGCATGGAATTCCCCGAGCCGGTTATCGAGCTTTCGGTGGAACCAAAGACCAAGGCTGACCAGGAAAAAATGGGCGTTGCCCTGAACCGTCTGGCGGCTGAAGATCCAAGCTTCCAGGTGACGACTGACCACGAATCGGGTCAGACGATCATCAAGGGCATGGGCGAGCTTCACCTCGACATTCTGGTCGATCGCATGCGTCGCGAATTCAAGGTCGAAGCCAATGTCGGTGCGCCGCAGGTGGCCTATCGTGAATCGCTCGGCAAGGCTGTCGATATCGATTATACGCATAAGAAACAGTCCGGTGGTTCCGGTCAGTTCGCGCGTATCAAATTCGAAGTCACTCCGGGCGAGCGCGGATCGGGCATTACCTTTGAAGATGAAATCAAGGGCGGTAATATTCCGAAAGAATATATCCCTTCGGTTGAAAAGGGCATGCGCGAAACCGCTGAAACCGGTTCGCTGATCGGCTTCCCGATCATCGATTTCAACATCCGTGTCTATGACGGTGCCTATCATGACGTCGATAGTTCGGCGCTGGCTTTTGAAATCGCGGCGCGTGCAGCAATGCGCGAAGCAGCGCAGAAGTCCGGCATCAAGCTGCTTGAACCGATCATGAAGGTTGAAGTTATCACGCCGGAAGAATATCTGGGTGACGTGATCGGCGATTTGAACTCTCGCCGGGGACAAATTCAGGGTACGGATACGCGCGGTATCGCCCAGGCTGTAGATGCCATGGTGCCGCTGGCCAACATGTTCGGATATGTGAACGAGTTGCGGTCCTTCTCGCAAGGACGTGCGCAATATTCGATGCAATTCTCTCATTATGAGGAAGTGCCGAGCAACGTGGCTGAAGAGATCAAGGAGAAAATGGCCTAACCGCCACTCCTTTTTGCAGGTAACGCGCTTTCCTTTTTGCGCAGGTCTGGCAGGAAATCCGCCAGACCGGCAAAAGGGTGTTGACAGAATTAGAGAGTCTCGCCAAAGCGCGGCGCAGACTATCAAGACGATAGAAAATCAGAGGTAATATAAAATGGCTAAAGAGAAGTTTGAGCGCAACAAGCCGCACTGCAACATCGGCACCATCGGTCACGTTGACCACGGTAAAACGACGTTGACCGCGGCGATCACCAAGGTTCTTGCTGAAACCACCGGCGGTGCAGCAGTGGACTTCGCAAATATCGACAAAGCGCCTGAAGAGCGTGAGCGCGGCATCACCATTTCAACGGCTCACGTTGAATATGAAACCGAAGCTCGTCACTATGCGCACGTCGATTGCCCAGGACACGCTGACTATGTGAAGAACATGATCACCGGTGCTGCTCAGATGGACGGCGCGATTCTCGTGGTTAACGCTGCCGACGGTCCAATGCCTCAGACCCGTGAGCACATCCTGCTCGCTCGTCAGGTTGGTGTTCCTGCTCTGGTTGTTTTCATGAACAAGGTTGATCAGGTCGACGACGAAGAACTGCTCGAGCTGGTTGAAATGGAAATCCGCGAACTGCTTTCGTCTTATGATTTCGATGGCGACAATATTCCAATCGTGGCCGGTTCTGCTTTGGCTGCTCTGGAAGGCCGTGACGACGAAATCGGCAAGAACAAGATTCTTGAACTGATGAAAGCTGTCGACGAAGCCATTCCTCAGCCAGAACGTCCAGTTGACCAGCCATTCCTGATGCCGATCGAAGACGTGTTCTCGATTTCGGGTCGTGGTACGGTTGTTACCGGTCGTGTTGAAACCGGCATCGTCAATGTTGGCGACGAGTGCGAAATCGTTGGTATCAAGGATACCACGAAGACCACCGTTACCGGCGTGGAAATGTTCCGCAAGCTGCTCGACTCCGGTCAGGCTGGCGACAACATCGGCGCGTTGATCCGTGGTGTTGACCGTGATGCGGTTGAACGTGGCCAGGTTCTCTGCAAGCCCGGCTCGATTACCCCGCACACCGAATTCTCGGCTGAAGTTTATGTGTTGTCGAAAGACGAAGGCGGCCGTCACACGCCATTCTTCGCCAACTATCGTCCACAGTTCTACTTCCGTACGACGGACGTAACCGGTGAAGTGATCCTTCCTGAAGGCACGGAAATGGTTATGCCTGGCGACAACGTAACGATCGGCGTGAAATTGATTGCTCCAATCGCTATGGATCCAGGTCTTCGCTTCGCTATTCGCGAAGGCGGACGCACCGTTGGATCAGGGGTTGTCAGCAGCGTAACAAAGTAATATAGGAACGCCTCGCTGCCCGGATCGGTGATTCGGGCAGCTAGTTTTTTCGCCGCTCCGGCCTTTTCGCTAGAAAATCGGGGCGGTTTATTTTTGGCTCTTTGACATTGGTAACAGGTACATGGAAACGCAGAATATTCGCATTCGCTTGAAGGCATTCGACCATCGAGTTCTTGATCAGGCAACCGGCGATATCGCTGATACAGCTCGCCGCACCGGCGCTCTAATCCGTGGACCGATACCTTTGCCAACGCACATTGAAAAATTCACCGTAAACCGCGGACCGCACGTGGACAAAAAGTCCCGCGAGCAGTTTGAGGTACGGACTTATAAAAGGTTGCTCGATATCGTGCAGCCTACGCCGCAGACGGTCGATGCTTTGATGAAGCTTGACCTCGCTGCTGGTGTAAATGTCGAGATCAAGCTGGCCTGAGCCAATTGATCAGCGATGCCCGCTCAGGCGGGGATCCAGACGAACGACAGGATACCGCCGGTTCTAACCGGGCAGCGTCCTCCGTCTCGTTCCGAAGTTTTCGGAACAATACAGCCCGGACGGGGTGACGCATGACAATTTGGGCTGGCACGCCGGACGAAATGGTTCGTTCGGCCTCTGTGAAGGAGATTGATCGTGCGTACAGGCGTGATCGCGAAAAAAATGGGGATGACCCGCTTGTTTCAGGAAGATGGTCGGCATGTGCCGGTTACCGTTCTTTCCTTGGAAGAATGTCAGGTTGTTGGAGCCCGCAATCAGGAACGTGATGGCTATTTTGCTGTTCAGCTTGGTGCAGGTGCCCGCAAAGCGAAAAATGTAAATAAGCCGCAGCGTGAAGCTTTTGCCAAGGCAGAAGTCGAGCCAAAGGCGCGTGTTGCCGAATTCCGGGTTGATAGCGAAGACGCTTTGCTCCCCATCGGTGCGACGGTAACCGCTGACCACTTCATTGCTGGCCAGATGGTCGATATCCAGGGCGTGACCCAGGGTAAGGGCTTTGCCGGTGCGATGAAGCGCTGGGGTTTCGGCGGTATGCGCGCAACTCACGGCGTTTCCATCTCTCACCGTGCTCACGGTTCCACTGGTCAAAACCAGGATCCGGGCAAGGTGTTCAAGGGCAAGAAGATGGCGGGCCACATGGGCGCGCGCAATCGCACCCAGCAAAATCTCGAAATCGTCCGCACAGACGCCGCTCGCGGTTTGATCTTTGTGCGCGGCAGCGTCCCCGGTTCAAAGGGGGGCTGGCTTCTGGTCAAGGATGCCGTGAAAGTTGCTCTTCCCGAAGGCGTTCCATTCCCGGGTGCCATGCGCCGCAACGCGGATGAGACGAAAACGGAAGATGCTCCGGCTGGCATGATCGAAGCGGATGCAGCGATCGAAGCGCCGGTTGGTCCAACCGACGCAGAAGTAGCGGCAGCAGCCGACGCTCCGGCAGAAAAACCGGCGGAAGAGAAATCCGATGCCGCAGATGATGCAGGGAAGGAGGGCTAAGCCATGAAATTGAAAGTGATAACCCTCGACGCGAAGGCCAAGGGCGACATCGAATTGAACGATGACGTGTTCGGCATTGAAGCGCGTGCAGACATTCTTCACCGTGTCGTCAACTGGCAGCGTGAAAAAGCGCGCGGAACGGCTCGTCCGACCCGCGAACGTTCGGACATTGCCCGTACCGGCAAGAAGTTCGGCAATCAGAAGGGCGGCGGTACAGCTCGTCACGGCGATCGTCGCGCTCCGATCTTCATTGGCGGTGGTAAAGCCCACGGTGCCCGCAAGCGTGATTTCAATCCGTCGCTGAACAAGAAGGTTCGTGCGTTGGGTCTGAAAATGGCGTTGAGCGACAAGGCCAAGAACAACAACCTGATCGTGCTTGAAAATATCGACCTGAAGGAAGCCAAAACACAGGCGCTTCTGGCCAATATCGCAAAGCTCGGTTTCGGAAAATCAGCGCTGATCATGGACGGTGATGCTGTCAACGAAAGCTTCTCGAAGGCTTCGAACAACATTCCACGCGTCAACGTGATGCCGGCTGCTGGTGCCAATGTTTATGACATTTTGAACCATGAAACCCTGGTGCTGACGCGCGCAGCGGTAGAAAAGCTGGAGGCGCGCTTCAATGGCTAAAAAAGAAGCTGTCGATATCCGTCATTACGACGTGATTGTTGGCCCGCACATCACCGAAAAATCAACCTTGCTCAGCGAGCATAATGCGGTAGTTTTCAAAGTTGCGAACACCGCAACCAAGCCGCAGATCAAGGCAGCCATCGAGGCGTTGTTTGATGTCAAAGTCAAGAACGTCAACACGCTGGTGCAAAAGGGCAAGACCAAAAAGTGGAAGGGTCGCCCCTACACACGCAATGACATCAAGAAGGCTGTTGTCACCTTGGCCGAAGGCCAGGCCATTGACATCACCACGGGAGTTTAAGGGCACATGGCATTAAAATCCTATAAACCGACAAGCCCCGCACGGCGTGGTCTTATCCTGGTCGACAAGAGCGGCCTCTGGAAAGGCAAGCCTGTCAAGAAGCTTGTCGAAGGCAAGAACAAGACGGGTGGCCGGAACAACAAGGGTCATGTTACCTCTCGCGGTATCGCCGGCGGTCACAAGCAGAAATATCGTCTCGTCGATTTCAAGCGGCGCAAATGGGATATGGCTGCGACGGTAGAGCGGATCGAATATGATCCCAACCGCACCGCCTTTATCGCGTTGTTGAAATATGAAGACGGTGAACTGGCCTATATCATTGCGCCGCAGCGTCTCGACGTTGGCGACACGGTGATTGCCGGTCAGAAGACCGACGTGAAGCCTGGCAACGCGATGCTCCTGTCGCAGATGCCGGTCGGAACGATTGTTCACAATGTCGAAATGAAGCCAGGCAAGGGCGGTCAGATCGCTCGTTCCGCCGGTGCTTATGTCCAGATTGTTGGTCGTGACCGCGGCATGATTATTGTTCGCCTGAAAAGCGGTGAACAACGCTATCTTCGTTCCGATTGCATGGCGACCGTTGGTGCGGTTTCCAACCCGGACAATTCGAACCAGAATTTCGGCAAGGCTGGCCGCACCCGCTGGAAGGGACGTCGTCCTCTTACCCGCGGTGTTGCGAAAAACCCTGTCGATCACCCGCATGGTGGTGGTGAAGGCCGGACTTCCGGTGGTCGTCATCCGGTTACCCCATGGGGCAAACCAACCAAGGGTGCTCGTACCCGTAGCAACAAATCGACTGACAAGATGATCATCCGGTCGCGTCACGCGAAGAAGAAGAGGTAAGCATGGCTCGTTCCATCAAAAAAGGTCCATTTGTTGACCTCCACCTGCTGAAAAAAGCGCAGACTGCGCAGGAAAACAATGTTCGTACACCGATCAAGACCTGGTCGCGTCGTTCGACGGTTCTGCCTGACTTTGTCGGTCTGACCTTCAGTGTTTATAACGGCATGAAATTCATCCCGGTATCGGTCAATGAAGACATGGTCGGACACAAGCTTGGCGAATTTGCTCCTACCCGGAACTATTACGGCCACGGCGCTGACAAAAAAGGCAAGAAATAATGGGTAAGGCATCATCACCCCGCCGTGTTGGCGACAATGAAGCTTTGGCTGTTGGCAATTCCATTCGTGGATCTGCCCAGAAGCTAAACTTGGTTGCACAGTTGATCCGTGGCAAGAAAGCCGGCGACGCGCTGAACATATTGTCCTTTTCGAAAAAGGCGATGGCCAAGGATGTCAGCAAGGTTCTCGCTTCCGCGATTGCCAATGCCGAGAATAATCACAATCTGGATGTCGACGCGTTGATCGTTCAAGAAGCGAGTGTCGGCAAGTCAATCACGATGAAACGCTGGAAAGCGCGTGCGCGTGGTCGTTCAGCCAAGATTATCAAGCCATTTAGCCGCGTTCGCATTGTTGTGCGCGAACATGAAGAGGAAGAGGCGTAACCATGGGTCAAAAGAGTAATCCTATCGGGCTTCGCCTGCAGATCAACCGGACCTGGGACTCTCGCTGGTATGCGGAAGGCTCCAACTATGGCGATCTCTTGATGGAAGACATCAAGATGCGCAAATATATCTTCGAAGCTCTGCCACAGGCCGCGATTTCCAAAGTTGTGATCGAACGCCCTGCCAAGACTTGCCGCGTTTCAATCTATGCGGCTCGTCCCGGTGTCATCATCGGCAAAAAAGGCGCGGATATCGAAAAATTGCGTCGCAAGCTGAGCGACATGTCTACCGGTGACGTTTCGCTGAACATCGTCGAAATCCGCAAGCCGGAAGTCGACGCGAAACTGGTGGCACAGGGCATTGGTGATCAGCTGATCCGCCGTGTTGCTTTCCGTCGCGCCATGAAGCGTGCGGTGCAATCTGCGCTGCGTCTCGGTGCCGAAGGTATTAAAATTGTTTGTGGTGGCCGTTTGGGCGGCGCGGAAATCGCGCGGGTTGAATGGTATCGCGAAGGCCGCGTGCCGCTCCATACGCTGCGCGCCAATATCGATTATGCTGAATATGAAGCGCTGACCGCTTATGGTATTATCGGTATCAAGGTCTGGATTTTCAAAGGCGAAATATTGGGTCACGATCCAATGGCTCAGGATCGGTTGAATGTGGAAGCACAGACTTCCGGCGTTCGTCCGCAGCATCAACGTTGATTTTTGAGGAATAGGTAGAGCATCATGCTGCAACCCAAGAAACATAAGTTCCGCAAGGCTTTCAAAGGCCGGATCAAAGGCAAGGCGCCAGGTGGCTCCAGTCTTAATTTCGGCAGCTATGGCCTGAAAGCCATGGAGCCTGACCGGATTACCGCACGCCAGATCGAAGCGGCTCGCCGTGCGATCACGCGTCACATCAAGCGTCAGGGACGTTTGTGGATCCGGATTTTCCCGGACGTGCCAGTATCCAAGAAACCTGCCGAAGTTCGTCAGGGTAAAGGTAAGGGCTCGGTAGAATATTGGGCTGCCCGGGTGAAACCAGGACGCATTTTGTTCGAACTCGACGGTGTTCCTGGACCGATTGCAGCGATTGCTTTCGAACGGGCGGCTATGAAGCTCCCGATCAAGACAAAGGTTGTGGCCCGCCTCGGCGATACGTCACATCTGGAAGGTTAAGGTAGATGAGCATTAAGACAGAAGATTTGCGGACCAAAACCGACGATCAACTCGGGGCGGAACTGGCGGAGCTGAAGCGCGAGGCATTTAACCTGCGTTTCCAGGCTGCAACCAACCAGCTCGAAAAACCAAGCCGGACGCGGGAAGTGCGTCGCACCATCGCCCGGATCAAAACTTTGCAGGCCGAGCGTGCGAACGCGGCGACCGCAGAAGCTAAGGCGTAAGGAACCGATATGCCAAAACGTATTCTCACCGGCACGGTTGTGTCAGACAAGGGCGACAAGACAGTTGTCGTCAATGTCGAACGCAAGGTGAAGCACCCGCTTTACGGAAAAATTATCCGGCGCTCGAAAAAATATCATGCGCATGATGAAAATAATGAAATCAGCATGGGTGAAACCGTGCGCATCGAAGAAACGCGGCCGATTTCCAAGCTCAAGACCTGGAAAGTTCTGGAGCGGGTCGGTGCTGCAGCCGGTGTCGCAACGCCAACGGTCAGCGAGATTACGGCAAGTGATCCGAAAGACGAAAAAGTAAAGGCGCCCGTGAAGCCAGATGCTGAACCAGCGGCCGAATAATTTAGAATATCCCGATCCTGTCGGGATGACGAAGTAGGAAACGCCCGGCTTGCCGGGTTTATGAAGAAGGAATTGGATCCATGATCCAGATGCAATCGAACCTGGAGGTCGCTGATAATAGCGGAGCCAAACGCGTGCAGTGCATCAAGGTGCTGGGCGGCTCAAAACGTCGCTTTGCCGGCGTTGGCGATATTATTGTTGTATCGATCAAGGAA
>CAJQNR010000012.1 GCA_905479715.1 uncultured Sphingorhabdus sp. | reverse complement strand
TGCGCCGACCAGCAGGCGCGTTGCTGTCAGGTGAATGTTTCTGGTGGCTTAGTGTGGACGTTACACTGATGTACTGAAGGCATCACTCTGACATATTCCGGTGCGTTTGGTTACGCCATGGGTTCAAATAGCGCCTTCGCTTCGCAATTTTTCGATTGCACCGGAGGAATAGCCCAATTCGTTCAGGATATTGGCACTATGTTGTCCAACATCCGGGATCGGGCCGATATCAGGTTCCAGGCCGTGCAGACCGCCGGGTGGTTTCATTGCTGGAATCGGCCCAGCCGGGCTATCTATCTGTTGCCACCGGTTACGCGCCTTCAATTGCTTATGATCCCATAATCCTGCGATATCATTCATGCGCGCATTGGCGATGGAGGCAGCATCAAGCTTTGCGACCAATTGTTCTGCTGTAAGCTTTGCGAATATTTTGTGCATGATTTCATTTAAGGCTGTTTTGTTTTTCAGCCGCAGGTGGTTTTGCGCAAAGCGGGGGTCTTTGTCTAGCGCGGGCTGATCCAGTATCTGATCGCAGAATATAGTCCATTCCCGTTCATTTTGCAGCCCGATGAAAACGCTCTTTCCATCGCCCGTCTCGAATGCCCCATAAGGAAAAATCGTCGCATGTGAAGATCCGGTACGGGCAGGGGGCGAAGCTCCATCATACCCGTAATACATGGGATAGGACATCCATTCGGCCATTGCTTCCAGCATTGAAATGTCAATATGGCTGCCTTGTCCGGTTTTCCCGCGTTGGATAATTGCCGTCAGAATATTGGTATAAGCATACATGCCAGCCGCAATATCTGCGATGGAAATGCCTGCTTTTGAAGGCTCTTCCGGTGTTCCGGTGACCGACAGAAAGCCGGATTCCGACTGGATTAGCAAATCATAGGCCTTGCGCTGAGAGTCCGGCCCGTCGTTGCCGTAACCGGAAATGTCGCAGACAATGAGCTGAGGGTATTGCGGGTTCAGTTTTTCAAAAGACAAGCCCAGACGAGAGGCAGCCCTAGGCGCAAGATTCTGTATGATAACATCGGCTTTGGTCAGCAGGCCCGTTAAAATCGTGCTTGCTTCCGGGTGCTTCAGGTTGAGCGCCAGACTCTCCTTTGATCGGTTGGTCCAGACAAAATGAGAGGCCAGCCCGTTGACGCGCTGATCATAAGAACGCGCAAAATCACCTGTACCCGGACGTTCGATCTTTATGACCCGAGCCCCGAGTTCAGCTAGTTGTCGAGACGCAAAAGGCGCCGCAATGGCGTGTTCAAATGCCAGAACTGTTATACCTTCCAATGGTTGCAAGCAGTGTCTCCCGATTAGTTTGTTTATATTGATCGTCAGAGCTTGATGTTGATGCTCTTCACTTGGCCATAATGATGGAGGGCTTCGATACCTTTTTCTCGTCCGTATCCGCTCTTCTTAAAGCCTCCTAAAGGGAGGAATATCGAGGGGTGATAGTGGTTAACACTCGTGTAGCCGGCTTCCAATGCGAGAGCGACACGGTGCGCGCGGGATAGATTCTGTGTCCATAGCCCGGCGGCCAAACCATATTCTGTGCCGTTAGCTATCTCGATCGCTTCCTCTTCGCTGTCGAAGCCGATGATCGACAGCACGGGGCCAAAAATTTCTTCCTGAGCTATGCGCATGTCTGATGTTACATCGGAATAAATCGTGATGGGCGCAAAGCGGCCTTCCCCCCAATCATCATCATGGCTCGCACGACCACCCAGTTCAAGTTTGGCGCCATCCTGGTCCGCGACGTCAAAATAGGAATAAATCCGGTCCAATTGATCCTTGGTTGTGATGGCCCCAACCGACGCGCCGTCGCCTTTGCCTACCTTCACGAGCTTGGCAGCTTCGACCATTTTGGTGACAACCGTGTCGTAGATGGATCGCTGAACAAGCAATCGTGTACCTGCGGTGCAAACCTGACCGGCATTGGTCACAAAGGCTGACACGGAAGAGGTTATGGCTTCGTCCAAATTTGCATCTTCAAATATTATATTGGCTGACTTGCCGCCAAGTTCCAGAGTGAGCGGTATGATTCGTTCGGCGGCAACATGACCAATTTCCTGACCAGCCCTCACACTGCCCGTGAAACAGACTTTACTTACCTTTGGATGGGAAACGAGAGCTTTGCCGCATTCCGGTCCGGTGCCGAGTACGACATTGAGCACACCTTTAGGAATGCCGCATTCGACCGCCATCTTGGCTAGTTCTATGGCCGTCCCGGATGTATATTCGGATGGCTTGCAAGTGACGACATTTCCAATGGCGAGAGCCGGCGCAATGGCGCGGGCGCTTTGGTTCATCGGTAGATTCCAAGGCGTTATGACGCCGACAACGCCAAATGGAACGCGGGCCGTATATGCATGATAGCCAGGTCCATTATCTATCACTTCCCCAATCGGAAGCGTGGTCAGACCGCCATAATATTCGAAATATTGTGCTGCCGCTTCTATCTCGATGAGCGTTTGGGCCGATAGCTTGCCGGTTTGTTCAATTTCAAGCGTTGACAATTGTTCAATCGAAGCGCGTATTTTTCGGCCGAGATCAATTAATAACCGGCCCCGCACGAGTGGAGCCATGTCTCTCCATTCTTCATATGCCGCCAGATTGGATATAACCGCCTGTTCCACGATATCGGCATCGCCCAGCGGAATTTCCGCGACCGGTTTGCCGTTCGTCGGACCCAGGCTAGTCAATTTTCGCGGACCGGGTTGACCAACAGATTGACCGTCAATGAAATGGGTGAATGTTTTCATCATAGTTTTGAGACTTATCTTGTTTTGTGAGTTTTTTTTTAACATTTGCTGCAAGGTTGGAAAATCTCTGGTCTAAGCGGCTTTGTTGATCGTCAGGCATATTTGCGCGCGCCAGAAATGCCATGCGGCCCAAATATTGAACAGTGACAAGACCGCCAAGGATTTTTGTAGGCCGGATCCCTCTGTGGCACCCATATTGGTGGCAAAAAAGTCTGACATGACACCAACAAAAACGGGCCCGAGGCCCAGTCCGAACAAGCCCGCAAACAACAACCAGATCGCCATTGCCATTGCCCGGGTCCGGTCGCTGGCCAGCGTCTGGACTGCCGAAAAGCAAGGGCCATAGTTGAACGAAAAGGCAAAAGTAGGAATCGCCAAAAACAAAAATGCCATATTGGCAGTTTCCGCATAGACAGCAAAATAGATGCCTGGAATTGCGATCAATAACATCAAGGCGCTTGCTATCAAAGATCCTGCAGGCATCCGTAAATTGAGATAGTCTCCGGTTTTCCCACCGAGCCACGCGCCGGCACTTCCGGCTATTGCAACCATGACGCCCAGTTTCCATCCAAGCTCGGCATATCCAATGCCATGGATCCGGACAAATAGACCCGCGTAGAAACTGGCTAATCCATAAGCGACGAATGACACGACAATGCCCGCGCCGACAAGATGCCGATATGCAGGTTTTTTAATCAGTTCCAGCAACGCTATCCGCAATGTGACTTCGTTCTTTCGTGGTTTAAACGCTTCCGAAATTTTAGGCTTTCCGCGTGGGTCCGGAACCGTAAACCACATGAGCAAAGCGACGACGAGGCCAGGGACGCCGGCAACAAAAAATGCAGTACGCCAGCCAATATTTTCGACAAGCCAGCCACCGCCAGTATAAGCAATGAAGGCGCCTATTGGTGCTGACATGCCCAGGATCCCGAGCGCACCGGATCGCCTTTCAGGAGGGAATAAATCGGCGATCAATGAGTGGGAGGCAGGTGATGAACCGGCTTCACCTATACCAACGCCGATACGCGCCAGAAAAAGCTGTATGAAATTGGTGGCCAGGCCACAGAATATCGTCATTGCTGACCAGATAGTGATCGCAATAGCAATGATGCGGCTGCGATTCCACCGGTCCGCCAAGGCCGCAACCGGAATGGCTAAAGTTGTATAGAATATTGCAAAGGAAAGCCCTGTCATGAGCCCGATTTGGCTATCGCTCAGTCCCATGTCATGTTTGATGGCTTCGGCCAATATGGAAATAACCTGACGGTCGACGAAGTTCAGCATCATCACAATGAACAATATGAACAGCACATAGCTTGGGCGAGTATCTTTGACGCCTCCGATGGCTTTCGATGTTTTTATTTTTTCAATCCTCACCCCCAAGGCATGTCATAAATGTGATTTATCCGATCGTATCAAAATAGACAGTGTTGGATTAATTAAGTTAAACATAGAAAAATAGGCATCGGAAGTAGTTCCGCTAAAAAACGCTGTCGTGACGGTCACCCAGGAACATGGGGACTGCATAAATTGCGGCCTTAGGAGAGGGATGTTAATGACTAAAAATCGGATTCAACGCGCACTCGGACGTATGCCAACGCTCATCGGAGCTGGAATGATTGTCGGCGCGGTTGGTATGACCAGTACCCCTCTCTATGCGCAAAATGATGTAATTGTCGTGACCGCTCGAAAAGTCTCAGAAAATCTTCAAGATGTCCCTGTTGCGGTAACGGCATTTACCGGAACCACCTTTGAAGAGGCCGGTTTAACGGAATTTTCTGATATTTCCCAGCTAACACCAAATTTTGATGTTCGTCCCCGCGGGTCGACCGGTGCTCTTTTTGCGAACCTGACAATCAGGGGCCAGACCTCCGGCTTTTTGACGCTTAACGCGGACCAGGCCGTTGGCATTAACATCAATGGCGCTCCCATTACCAGAGGCACGAGCCTGTTCACCAATTTGTTCGACGTCGAGCGGATCGAGGTGCTTAAAGGGCCACAGGGTACATTATTTGGTAAAAATACCACCGGCGGTGCGGTCAATGTGGTCACGAAAGGCCCTGAGCTTGACGAAATTAACGGCTATGGCAAATTCACCTATGGTTCGTATAATCGGACCGATGCCGAGCTTGTTGCGAACGTCCCGCTTATCGAGGATAAGCTCGGTATCCGGCTTGGTGCGGCATTAACCCATCGGGATGGCTTTGGCGAAGGCGGCTTTGGCCCGACCACGCTTACCGGGCGTGAACTTGCTGATGATGATGAAATATTTCTGCGCGGTTCGCTATTGTTTGAACCGAATGATGCTCTCTCGATCCGGATAAATGCCGATTATCATACTGTCGATGAATCCACGTCGATTTTTCGGTCGCTTAGATCCGCGGGCGGTGGGTTTATTGCTCTGGAATCCACCAATCCCGATATATATGTCGGTAATGACTTCCGCGCTGACGCTCCATTCGCTCGTTCGGATGAATATAATATCAACGGCACGATCGACCTTGATCTTGGCGGCGCTTCACTCACCTCTATCACCAGTTACCGGAAACAGAATTCGCTAACGCTGGTCCAGAGTGCGCCAAGCACTGCGGTGTTGCTGGGGCAGGATTCGGACATTTTTGCGCAAGAACTCCGTTTCAGTGGTTCTGCGCTGGATGACCGGCTTTCTTGGCAAGCCGGGGCATTTTACTCAAAAGAATCCGGTGATGATACTGATATTCTAACGGGTTTTGGGCTGGATTCGTCAACCTCGGCCGAGAATGAAGGCTGGTCCATATTCACACAAAATAGTTTTGCGATAACGGATCAGTTGAAGCTGACTTTGGGGGGGCGATATACTGATGAAAATCGCAAGGTCCAATCGCTTGTGTCGCCAGCGCAAGCAGAAGCGAATTTTGATGGATTTTCATGGCTCGCTAGCCTTGATTTCAAACCGACCAATGAAACCTTGATTTACGGAAGTGTCTCACGTGGGTTCCGCAGCGGTGCCATTGATCAGGACAATATCGGCAATATTGTTCAGCCGGAATTTGTACTGAACTATGAAGTCGGCTTGAAAGCGGATATGTTCGACAATCGGGTTCGTTTCAACACTGCGGTATTCTATAGCGATTATACCGATATTCAGCGGACGGCATTTGATCCGGATAGTCCCGTTCCTGTCACAATTTTACGCAATGCGGCAGAAGCGACGATTTGGGGTTTTGAAGCAGAGCTTCAGACTACACCGGTTGACGGATTGTCGCTCGGAGCCACCGTTGGCTATACGCATGCCAAATTCGATGAATTTCTCGATGCGGATGGAGCGGGTAACGTTATTGACCGCACAGACGAGCCTTTGGGTGGGCCGAAATGGCAATTCAGCTTCACGGGACGGTATGAATTTAACGTATCTGATTCCGCGAAGCTGGGCATTCAGGCCAATTATTTCTGGATCGGGAAAGACCAGCTGGCTTCACCGACTGTTGCTGCACTTCTTGGGCCGGGAGAAGATTCGATCCCATCCTTTGGCTTGTTAAACGGACAGATTGACCTTGATATCGACAAATGGCGCGGATTGAATATCGCTCTATTTGGCACCAATATTCTCGATAAGGAATATTATAACGGTGGTGTCGCCCTGGACTTGTTCGGCGGCATTTCCAACCGGATTGTCGGCGACCCCCGGCAATGGGGTATTCGCGTGTCAAAGAAGTTTTAGAAACACCAGAATGGCGGTCTTGGGGCCGCCATTTTTTGAGGATATTATGGAAACGGGACTTGAATTTGATACACGCTCAAAGCTTCTAAAAGCTGCAGTGGTGCAATTCGGCAAATATGGATTTGCCGGAACGTCGGTGCGCAAGATTGCCGATGAGGCCGGTGTCAACCATGGCTCAATCAAATATCACTATTCCAGCAAGGATGAGCTTTGGCGTTCCGCAGTGGCTTATCTCTATGAGCTTTTGGACAAGACGGTACATGCGGATGAGGCGAAATGGAAAGACATGACGCCGCGAGAGCGCATTATCAACAGCGCCACGCATTATATCCGTTTTTCTGCCAAACATCCCGAACTTAGCCGGATCGTTTTCTTTGAAACGATGCACGAAAGCGAGCGGCTGGATTGGCTCACAGAAAATTATATTCGCCCTTATACGTCAAGGGCGATTGCGCGCACGGCATTGGCGCAAGAAGAGGGGGTTTATCCGGCGGATATTCCGGCCATGAATATGCATTATATCAATATTGCAGCGGCCAAAAATATCTTTCTGATGGCACCGGAGATCAAACGGGCCTTTGATATTGATGTGTTCGATGATGAGCAGATCGATGCGCATATCGACGCCGTGTTGAAGCTGCTGTTGCCGCCAATCAATCATTCCAGTGATGACGCGCTGGCCAAAAAGAAAAATGATCTTCCAAATGTGGATTAATCGTCCGGCTTAACCTCTGCCGGATCCTCAGGTTCGGCGTTTATAGTTGGCTAGATACGGAAAGGTTCGAAATGCTCGATACGCTGATCAAGGGTGGTACAATAATTGACGGATTGGGTGGGCCCGCGCGCATCGGTGACGTCGGGATAAAGGATGGCCTGATCGCCGAAATAGGAGAATCCATTACCACCCCCACACAAACAACTCTGGATGCGCAGGGGTTTATAGTGACGCCCGGATTTATCGATATCCATACCCATTATGATGGCCAGGTGAGCTGGGACTTTGAACTCGCTCCCTCATCACATAATGGAACAACCACAGTTGTCATGGGGAATTGTGGGGTTGGATTTGCCCCCGTTCGACCCGGTCAGGAACAGGCGCTGATCGAGCTGATGGAGGGTGTCGAAGATATCCCGGGGACAGCTCTTTATGAGGGAATTGAATGGGGGAAATGGGAGACTTTCGGCGAATATATGGACTATATCGGGTCGCGTGAATATGCGATCGATGTCGGTGCACAAATCGCTCATGGCGCCGTGCGCTATTATGCGATGGGCGAACGTGGACGGACAAACGAAAACGCTACCCCGGAGGAAATCGAGAAAATTGCCGATCTCGTAGGGGATGCCATTGACGCCGGTGCTGTGGGCTTTTCGACATCGAGAACGATCGGTCACCGTTCCTTGTGGGGCGAACCCGTTCCGGGAACTTTCGCAGCCGATGAAGAATTATTGGCAATAGCCAGGCGGATGAAGCAACTTGGGAAAGGCGTTATTGAAGCCATTCCGGCCGGTGCGGTTGGGGAGTTGGCGATGTTGGGCGGGGAAAGAAATGGCCCGGAAGATGAGCTCGAACTTCTTCGTCGCTGTTCTGAAGAAAGCGGTCGTCCCGTTACCTTCACTCTTGTCGAGACGCGTGATTATTATCCGGATCTGTGGCGCCATATGCTCGACAAAACGCATGAGGCCAATGAAAATGGTGCGCAATTATTCCCGCAGGTGCCCTCCCGGATTATTGGCTATTTGCATGGCTTGAGCTCGTATCACGCATTCATGCGAAAGCCATATTATCTGGAGAATTTGGCGAAGCTGCCTTTGGCTGAACGCGCCAAGGCTATGCGTGATCCCGAAGTAAAGCGGATCATAATGTCAGAACGTGCCGTGCGGCATGAAGCACCGGGTTCCATGGAGCATGTCGCTGGATTATTTCAGGAAAATGCGGAAATCCTGTATCCGTTATCTGATCCTATCGATCTGGAGGCCGGACCAGAAGCCTCTATCGGCCATCTCGCCAAAGAAGCCGGCCAGACTGCGCTAGAATATTTATATGATTATACAGTCGGCGGTGATGGCCTGCAATTTGCTTCATTCAGTCGGGCTAATTTGCCCGAAAGCCTCGCCGTCATCGAAGAAATGCTCCTTCACCCCGATACTGTCACGGGATTAAGCGATGCGGGTGCGCACGTTACACTAATTTGCGATGCAACGATGCCGACGACACAGTTGAGCTTTTGGACCCGTGACCGGAAAAAAGGCAATACCATCCCTCTGGAATATCTGGTGCACAAACAAACCGCGCGCAACGCAGCCCTTTATGGTTTCGACGATCGCGGGTCGCTCGAGGTCGGCAAACGGGCCGACGTCAATGTTATCGACTACGAAGGTCTTTCGGTCGCACCTCCGGTCGCCCATCGGGATTTGCCTGCAGGTGGAACCCGGTTGATGCAGCCGGTGACAGGTTACAAGGCGACCTTCTGCAATGGGGTGCTGATCCGCGAAAATGACAATGACACCGGGGCTCGTCCGGGACGTTTGGTGCGCAGTTAGGCAAATGCGCTATCTTCGGGTCGTACCGCAGTGAACATATGATTTAATCCGATGAATAGAGCGGCATTGAATAACGGAACAAGCCGTTCTCGAGAGGTCGCTTAAAACGCCAGACCACTATCCTGCCCAGTAAACTGATTTGGCGTTTTTGGTCTGAGTAAACATGAAAGGTTTCAAATGCTCGATACATTAATCAAGGGCGGTACAATCGTTGATGGATTGGGTGGAACTCCGCGTTTTGCTGACGTCGGAATAAAAGATGGCCTGATTGCGGAAATCAGTGAAAACATCTCTACGCCTGCAGAGGTAACGCTTGATGCGGAAGGCTATATAGTCACACCCGGATTTGTAGATATTCACACCCATTATGACGGCCAGGTCAGTTGGGATGATGAGATGGACCCTTCTGCGAGCCACGGCGTGACCACTATCGTCATGGGCAATTGCGGCGTCGGATTTGCGCCCGTCCCACCGGGTGGAGAGCGTGATCTTATCGAGGTGATGGAGGGTGTCGAGGATATTCCCGGCACCGCCCTATATGAAGGTATTGAATGGGGCGCCTGGGAAACGTTTCCGGAATATCTCGACTATATCGAGTCCCGGAAGTTCGCGCTGAACATCGGCACGCAAATTCCCCACGCCGCTGTCCGCAACTATGTCATGGGTGCGCGGGGCCGTGCAAATGAACCGGCAACGGATGACGATATCAAAAAGATGAAGGAAATTGTATCCGAAGGAATGAAAGCGGGGGCACTAGGGTTTTCTTCGTCACGGACCATCGGGCATCGTTCGACCAAAGGAGAGTCGATTCCCGGAACCTTTGCGGCTGAAGAGGAAGTTGTCAGTCTTTCCCTTGCCTTGAAGGACCAGGGGAAAGGCGTTTTCGAACTTATTCCCGCAGGCGTGATCGGCGATCTGGATCATCTCGGCGGAGAGCAACGTACCGCCGAAGACGAACTTGACCTTATGGCCCGCATATCCAAGGAAACTGGCCGGCCGGTAACCTTTACCTTGCTCCAACATGCAGAAGCGCAGGAAAAATGGCGCGATATATTGGAGCAGGTCTCGGCGGCGAACAAAGCGGGTGCTAATCTTCACCCACAGGTAGCATCGCGTCCCATCGGGCTCGTTACAAATCTTAGAACCTACCATCTGTTCCAACGGCGGGAAACATTTCTGAAACTGGCAAAATTGCCTTTTGATGAGCTATTGTCCGAAATGAACAAGCCCGAAGTGCGCGCGGCGATTTTATCGGATCGCGATATCGAACCGGACCTGCCTGGCACGATGGATAATGTCTATCAGGTGTTCAAAATTGCAGCCCCCCTATTGTTCGAAATCGAAGAAAAAATAGATTACGAACCAACAGCGGACAAGAGTTTCGCTGAACGCGCCAAGCGCGAAGATAAAGATTATGAAGAGTTTATGTATGATTTCCTGATCAAGGATGATGGCTCTCATTTTGCTATTATGCTTGGGAGTAATTTCTGCAATTTCACCCATGATGCGATCCATGAAATGCTCACCCATCCGGAAACCGTGACAGGTTTAAGCGATGCCGGCGCCCATGTGACATTAATCTTCGACGGCGTCGCCCCAACTTATCAAATGACGCACTGGTCCAGAGACCGCAGCCGCGGTGCAAAAATCCCACTGGAATATATCGTGCAGAAACAGAGCCATAGAAATGCAGAGCTCTACGGCTTGCATGATCGCGGCTCTCTGGAAGTGGGAAAAAATGCAGATATCAATGTCATCGATTTCGAACGGTTGCGGCTAAATGGGTTGGAAGTACATGCCGATCTGCCCGCTGGCGGCAAACGGATCCTGCAACCGGCAACCGGCTATATTGCCACATTTGTGAATGGCGTGAAGACCAGAGAGAATGACAGGGACACCGGAGCGAGACCGGGAAGATTGTTGCGCAGCTAGAAGCAAGCGTCAGCCTACTGGACAACGGCAGAAGACAAATTTTCCTTACATCACGATTGGATCGATATGCAAAATTCTTCGTCTTCCGACAATATGGAGCGGATGCAATGAATAGCTCGGCAACTGTGAACCTCAAACACTATCAACTTGCGGCATTGCTGGTTCTTTTTATGACTGCTTTTGCTGCCCCGCTCACTATCGCGTTTAACATTGGAACGATCATAACTGCCTTTGGAGCCAGTCGGGCGGAAGCAGGTTTCGTGATGACCGTCGAAGGCGTCTCGGTTTCGATCGCTGCTTTGGTCTGCTCCCAGATCATCACAAGATATTATCTGAAAACACTGCTGTTTATAGGACTGATATGTGTAGCGACCGGCAATGGCTTAACCATGCTGGCCACGGACATACCGACCATGGCCGCTTGCAGGGTCTTGGCCGGCATTGGAATTGGGACAGTGGTTTGTTCGGTAATGGCCACCGCAGCCCGAACCCCCAATCCTGAAATGACTTTCGGGTGGGTGAACGGTTGTGCGGGAGCGTTTATTTCAGTGTTGGGGCTAACTGTGCCCTATGTCATCTCGCGTGCAGGACTTGATGGAGCATATGGGCTATATACGGTTCTGGCCTTGATCGGATTGATTTTAATGATGGTCATTCCGAATAGTAAGGCATCTGGCCATGCCGCAGTTTCGTCACCGGGCGGGGAAAAATCCATAACGAAATGGAGCAGCAATGCCGGCTGGATTGCTTTGCTGGGTCTGGGAATTTTCTTTTTCGGTCAAGCAGGAATAGCGGCTTTTGTTGCCCGTATTGGAGAGAGTATTGATGTTTCGCTTGCGACCGTAGGCACGATATTTTTCTTTGGTGGCTTGCTGACGATCATTGGCCCAATTGGTGCGGGGCTGGTGGGCTCACGCTTTGGTGCGACTCGACCGCTTTTGTTGATCGGCACTATTTTTTGCCTGGCCGTATTGGGGATAACTATCGGTGGAGAGAAGCTGAGTTTTTATCTTAGCGTACCGATGATCATGATTCTGCCCGCAATTCTGTTGCCGTCCTTCTTGGGCGGACTTGCCGTAGTGGATCCGACGGGCCGCTTGGCGGGGGCACAACCTGCTTTTGCGACGATGGGCGGAGCAATGGGTCCGGTTGCGGCAGGTATCATCGCCGATGCCGGCGGGTTTGGAGCGCTGGGCTGGTTTGTCGTTGCGGTGCTTGTAACGGGGCTGGCGTTAATGGCGGCCGGGACTTTGAAAGCGGATGGCATCCGCAAAATGACGCCGCAGGCCGTCACATAGATTTATATTGCACTCGACATTTTATCAGGAGTTACCAGCTGCCGTGTATCCTCGCTCATTTGCAACGACCCACCCCGATTATATCGCTGCGATCATGGGCGATGGTTCCGCTGCGCTCTCGTATAGGGAACTGGAATGCCGCGCTAATCAGGGCGCCCATTTTTTTCGTTCACTTGGATTGAACAATCTGGATGTGATGGCACTTTGGATGACCAACGGCACCGGGTTTTTTGAAATATATTGGGCGGCCCAGCGGGCCGGATTATATATTGTTCCTGTTTCTACCCAGCTGAGTGCGGATGAGGCAGCTTACATCATAAATGACAGTGGGGCGAAATTGTTAATCTGGGATGATGCGGTGCGATCCGCAGCTGATCTGTTAACGGACAAAGGTTCGTCCATTTCGGGTACCAAATTGCTTGATCTTGCCGGTTGGAAATCCGCTATCGAGAAATTCCCTGTTTCGCCGATTGAAGATGAACGCGCCGGTGTTCATATGGTCTATTCGTCCGGAACGACGGGACGGCCAAAGGGGATCAGGACAGCTTTGCCGGATATGCCTGCTGATGCTGTAATGCCGCGTGCAGAAAGTCTTTCGAAGAAATACAATTTTGATGATGAGTCCGTTCTGCTTTGCCCAGCACCCTTATACCATACTGCCCCTCTGATTTTTTCGACGATTCCGCAGCGGTATGGCGCAAAGATTGTCGTGATGCCAAAATTCGATCCCGAAAATATGCTGCGATGGATTGAACAATATCGGGTCACATTTGTCCAGATGGTGCCGACGATGTTCATAAGGCTTCTAAAACTGCCGAAAGAGGTACGGGAGCGCTATGATCTCTCCTCGCTAAAGACAGTTCTTCATGCTGCGGCGCCGTGTCCGGTTGAGGTTAAATATGCAATGTTGGAATGGCTTGGCCCGATTATCCATGAATATTATGCAGGCTCAGAAGGCAATGGCACGACATCCATCGGCCCGGACGAATGGCTGAAGAAGCCTGGATCCGTAGGGAAGGCAGACCTCGGTACGATCCATATCTGCGGTGACGACGGACAGGAATTGTCAATTGGTGAATCGGGTCTGATCTATTTTGAAGGCGGCAATGATTTTGCCTATCTCAACGACGAGGAAAAATCCCGGGACGCACGCAATCCATTAAATGACTCATGGACAACCATGGGTGATATCGGCCGTTTGGACGCGGACGGATATTTATATCTGACCGATCGCAAAAGCTTCATGATCATTTCGGGCGGAGTCAATATTTATCCGCAGGAGGCTGAAAATCTGCTTGTCCAGCATCCAGAGGTTGCAGATGTCGCTGTCATCGGTGTGCCCCATCCTGAAATGGGTGAAGCAGTCAAAGCTGTAGTGCAGCCGGTCCGCTGGGAAGACCGTGGGAAATATCTGGAGGAGCGTCTGATATCTTTTTGTCGGTCAAGGCTCAGCCACATTAAATGCCCT
>CAJQNR010000011.1 GCA_905479715.1 uncultured Sphingorhabdus sp. | reverse complement strand
AAAAACCCTTTGCTTTTCCGAAAAGCACCGCCTAGGGGAAGCGCGCGTCGGGGAGTGGCGCAGCCTGGTAGCGCACCTGTTTTGGGTACAGGGGGTCGCAGGTTCAAATCCTGTCTCCCCGACCATTTTTCCCTCTGTATCATGCGCTCCCTATTCGGGTTGGCCACGGCCTAGCTGACGACTAACTGCCGCCAGACACCATTTGTCGCCACAGCCTGAACCCTTTGTAGACCAGAATGATGCACAGGATCAGCAGCAGCGATGCGATGATCAGCGCGGCGACCGGATTGGTAAACGCCAGGATCAGCAGGCCGCCCGTAGCAATATCTTCACCGGTCGAGACGACGGCGTTGCTGACCGGTTCCGGGCTTGTGTTGACGATGGCGCGTGCGCCGGCCTTTGCGCCGTGGCTCATCAGCGCCGCGCCGCCGCCCAGCAGGAAGACCACGGCCTGCCAGACCGGATCACTGGCGTCGACCACCGCGAGCGCCAGCAGCGCGCCGCCCAATGGCCGGATCGCGGTGTGGATCGTGTCCCAGATCGAATCGAGCCAGAGTATCTTGTCGGCGAAAAATTCAGCGAGGGCGCCCAGCGCGCTAATTGCCAAGACCCAGGGATTGGCGAGGGCATCCAGGACCTGCAGATTCTCGGGTAGGCTGATCCATTGCAGCCGCATGGCGAGGCCGGTCACAAATAGCGTGAGATAGAGCCGCCAGCCCGATAGCAGGCTGACGCTACCGGCCAGTCCCAATAGCTCGACAATTCCCATGACATGATCCTGCCATGCCGGTGGAATTTTGGCAAACCGGATTGTGCCGGCGATAGCCAATCAAAAGACTTGGCAAAGCCGTTGCTTGCTGTTCATAAGAAAATATGACCGAAAAACAGACTGACAATCAAACGCCTGCCATGGATGCTCTCACCGGCAAGCCCATGCCCAAACCCATTCCCGCATCCACGCTGGTGATATTTCGCGATCAGCCGGGAAGCACCGCACCCGATTTGCTGATGGTGGAGCGTTCATCCAAAATGGTCTTTGCTGCCGGTGCCGCTGTTTTTCCCGGCGGCCGGATCGATGACGCGGATTTCGATTTCGCCAGAGCGCTTGGCCATGATGATTTTGAAGAATATGGCGCGCGCATCGCGGCGGTTCGCGAATCAATTGAAGAAACCGGGATCGCGGTTGCGGTAGAGGGCAATCTGGACGCCAAGCGGGTTCTGGAGGCGAGAAATGCGTTGCACGAGGGGACGGTACTGGCCGACATCTGCAACCAGTTCGACTGGCAACTGGAGCTGGAGAAGCTGATACCCTTTTCCCGCTGGTGTCCGCCTTTTGCGGAAAAGCGGGTGTTTGATACGCGATTCTACATGATTTCGCATGATGATCACAAGGCGCAGGCCACGGTTGATGAAACCGAAAATTACAATCTGTTCTGGGGCAATGCGCAATCGGTGCTGGATCGCGCCGAAGCGGGCGAGGTGAAGATCATCTTCCCGACCAAGCGCAATCTCGAGCGGCTGGCGCAATTCGGCTCGTTTGACGACGCGGTGGCCCATGTCAGCGATCACCCGTCGGTGATGGTCTCTCCGAGGATCGAGAAGCGGGGCGAAGAAGTCCATTTATGCATCCCGGAAGGCATTGGCTATCCGGTCACCTCGGAGCCAATGGATGCCGTCCAGCGCGGTTTCAAAAAATAGGGAATGATGGTGCGTCATAGACGCCGAAGATGGGCATTAGAAACCGGCTTGGAGATTGCGCAAAATGCTCAACCAGCAGCCGTCGAATTTCACCGTTGGATTGGGCGCAGACGTTCAAGCTATCAAGTAGCAAAGATCAAATGCAAGAGATGCCCGGCGACATAGGCCAGAATTGCAGCTACGCCGCCCACTCCCAGAGTCTGTAGCCCAGACCGAACAGGGGATATGCCGACGACCGAGCCTTTTCCCATTCCCAAGGCGAAAAACGTCGCGGCACCGAGGCTGGCACTGGCAAAGAACATTGCGTTGAAATCGCCGATTCCGATCAGGAATGGGAGTAGCGGAATGGCTCCGCAAATCGAGAAGGCCACGAAAGTCGTAAGTCCTGCCCTTAACGGGCGCGATGATACATCGCTCAACCGGAGTTCTTCGGCCATCATTGTATTGATCCAGACCTCTCTATCGGCGGTAATAACCTCGACGATCTCGTTCAAGGCAGCGCCTTCGAACCCCTTTCGCGCGAATATCTCGCGAATTTTCTCGCGCTCGCCTTCGGGGAAGACATCTATTTGCCATTGTTCATCTGCGCGGCTTTTTCGGACCTCCTCTTGACGCGTGCGGGTTCCGAGATAATTGCTCACGGCCATGCTAAAACCGTCAGCGATAAGGTTTGCTATACCAAGGATAATGATGATTGTAGAGGCTAGCTGGCCGCCCGCACTACCAGCCACGACAGCAAATGTCGTGATGACCCCGTCAACGCCGCCAAGCATGAAATCCCCCAAGGGGCTTTCACCCCGAGGATGATCCAAGCGGCTGCGGATTCGATGAGGAGCGTGTTCGCCCAGCAGATCTCGGGATGGACGCGCCATTCTACTCAGCTGCGCACGACCTGAACTGAGTGGTTTGCAAGCATTGTTGACCTCCTTTTTCGCCTGTCTGGCACAAAATTAGCATTTTATGAAGCCGATAGACCGCAAGTGAGTGGTTTGCCGGGCGAACGGTTTTCGGCGATTGCCCGCAATATTGGGACCTGATCCGGTGCAGCATACTGCAAAGAATGACCAAGGAGGCGGATCAGCGGAAACTTGCGTAATGGGAATATTCGAAACAAAATAGTCTGTGAGCTGTACGCAATTTGGCGACCGCATTCGTAAAATGTGGCGTAGTTGAGTACAGCTATACTAAGGCTGCGATGTAGGCTTTGCGAGACGAGGGAATTTTGGGTGACACAGGCAAGCCGAGAGATCGATGGACCACCAAGTGATAAATATCCTAGCCTTCGCCGCGCGCTGACGCTGCCCTTGCTCACTCTGTACGGTCTCGGCGTGACTATCGGCGCCGGGATCTACGTACTCGTTGGCGCTACAGCGGCAGAGGCTGGAATCTATGCTCCGATATCGTTCCTGGTTGCTGCAGTGGTAGCAGCGTTCACAGCCTTGTCATATGCGGAACTGGTAACTCGATTCCCGGTCAGTGCGGGAGAAGCAGCCTATGTTGAGGCTGGGTTTGGCGCAGGTTGGCTGACGGTTGCGGTTGGTCTTCTCGTCGCACTATCCGGCATCGTTTCTGCCTCGGCTATTGCGATCGGCGCAGCCTCCTACCTTACCGGCATTATCGACTTGCCAGCACCCGCTTTAATGATTGGTTTGGTTCTTGCCATGGGCCTCGTGGCCGCTTGGGGCATTGCGCAATCCGTTATAGTCGCCGCGGTGGTTACCATAATCGAGATTGGTGGATTGTTCATGGTAATTGTCTGGGGCTTCGGAAGCGCCTCCGAAACAGCTGTGGTGCTGCAAGACCTAATCCCCCCGCTTGGAGGCGGGCATTGGTTCAGCATCGGCGCGGCATCGCTTCTTGCTTTCTTTGCATTTGTCGGATTCGAGGACATGGCCAATGTTGCCGAAGAAGTGAAAGATCCGACGCGCACGTTTCCCAAGGCCATCATCCTGACCGTGATCATTGCGGCGCTACTCTACATGGCCACCACCACCGCAGTCATTCTCGTCGTTCCAATGGCGGACTTGACAGGAAGTGCCGCGCCTCTCGCATTGGTCTTTGCAAATGCGCCGCAAGTTGTGCGCGACGCCTTTGCTGCTATTGCGGTTGTTGCAACGATCAATGGTATCCTGATTCAGATCATCATGGCTTCGCGGGTTTTCTTTGGGCTTGCAAACAAAGGGTACCTGCCGCGCTGGCTTGCCCAGGTTTCTGAGCGCACGCAAACGCCGATAGCTGCAACGGCGCTTGTCGTCCTTATCATCGTGATTCTAACTCAAGCCTTTCCGATTGAGGCACTGGCCGAAAAGACATCTCAAATCGTACTCTTCGTGTTTGTGCTGGTGAACCTTGCTCTGCTGCGAGTGAAACGTCAGGACTTTGTGCGATCGCAGCCTCACTTCACAGTACCATGGACAGTCCCCATCCTGGGCGTAATGACAAGTTTAGCACTTCTGACGACGGCGCTCTTGTAAGATGTACCATTGGATTTCCGTGCACAAGAAATAGGTTCAACTGCAGGATATTGGGGGTGGTGCTGCAATGGCTGACATCAGCTCGCTTTCTGTCCATCCGCATTTTCCGGTTGTCCGCCTAGGAGCAGGCGATCTGCTGTCGGCCGAATAGGAGCCTATATATTCTGCCCGACGGAATGGCAGGTTACAGGCAACAGAAGTTTCGCGCCAAACGACAGCAAATGGTGCGGGAGCTGACCTTCCGCTTTTAATTTTCATCCAGTCCGTTCGAATGACCGAAACTGGGTGGTTAGCTGACATTGAGAACTGGCATCGCTGGTGGCAGCTTAATCCCGAAAGCGGACACTAGCCTTTTATCATTATCGGTGTGTGGTCGAGGATTTCTTTCCAACTATTCTCGAGCACGGCATAATCTTCTTTGCAAAATTCCTTTGCCTCATCGAGACTTTCATACAAGTCGTCTCTAGTCGAAACGTCGCTCTTCCTGTCTGCGAAATAAATGGTATAAACACCAAAATCGTAATGTTCCAAGATGATTTTGGAATTGTGGAAATGAGATACCAAAGCTCGAATTAGAGGTTTTCCATAAAGTTCATCAGTCATTCGTGATCCTTAGCGGAGCTTGCAAGCTCAATAGCCTTTTTGCGATAGTCTGATCGTGATCTGGAACGGCACTCAATCCCATGGACCGTGTTCGAATTTTTGTGAGGAACGCCTCTACCTCAACAGCCGACGACGTTGTTGGCGATTGAAGCATTCCGCAGATTTGCAAAGCGTAACTATCGTATTCACCGAATGCTTCAGTACAATCGTTTACTCCTATCGGGTCCCACTCTTCCCACAAGATCCTCTCAATTTCGGCTAGCTTTTGCTTCAACCGCTTTCTCTGCATTTTGTTCATGCAGTACGGATATTGAGACATTGTTATTTAATCAAATCCTAATGTCCGCTTTTGCGCCCATAGCGGACATCGAGATGAGGGTGCGCTAACGTCCGTAACTGGGGCGCTTGCTGACAGTTGGCAAAGGATTTAGTTGAACGAATTACGATCGGAGTTCCGCTCGGGCAGAATTCGTGCCCGTCATTGACCGCTCGGCCCTGGCAAAATGATGGTGCGCCCGGCAGGACTCGAACCTGCTGCCTCAAGATTAGAAGTCTCGCGCTCTATCCAGATGAGCTACGGGCGCGTCATTGGC
>CAJQNR010000010.1 GCA_905479715.1 uncultured Sphingorhabdus sp. | reverse complement strand
CGGATTGGTGCCATGGGCGCTTTCCGGTACCAATATCACTTCACGGGCATCGCCGCGCGCTTCCAGCGCAGAACGAATGGCCAATATGCCGCACAGCTCGCCATGCGCGCCCGCCTTTGGCGACATTGCGACCGCCGGCATACCGGTCAGCCTCTTCAACCATTCTGCCAGTTCGTGAACCAGTTCCAGAGCCCCCTGCACGCTGTCGACCGGCTGCAAGGGATGAATGTCGGCAAAGCCCTTGAGCCGCGCCATTTTCTCATTGAGCCGGGGGTTGTGCTTCATCGTGCAGCTTCCGAGCGGGAACAAACCAACGTCGATGGCATAATTCTGACGGCTGAGCCTTGTGTAGTGACGCACCATTTCGGCCTCGGACAGCCCGGGAATGGCGATTGGCGCTTCGCGTTCGAGACCACCGAGACGGCTTTCGACAGCCGGAGCCTCGGGCAAATCGACACCGCTGCGTTCCGAGGATCCGATTTCGAAAATCAACGGTTCATCGACCATCAGCGCGCGATTGCCAGTGTGGGTGGTGATGCTATTCTGGTCCGGCATGATCAAATCTGCTTCCTGTTTGGTCGGGCGTCCTTCGGCGATCATGTTCATGACAGGGCTCCTTCCAGGGCTGTAGCAAAAGCCTCGAGCTCAGCTTCGGTGCCGGTCTCGGTAACCGCGACCAACAGGCCATGAGCCAGACCTGTCTCTTCCGGATAGAGCCGCCCGAGGGAGACACCGCCCAATATTCTCTGATCCGCCAGCGCGCGGATAATCGGACGAGAATCCTTGTCGAGAATCAACGTAAACTCATTGAAAAAACTGTCATTCATCAGCGTCACGCCATCAATTTTCGAAAGCCGGTCCGCTGCCTGCACCGCCATTTTGTGATTGAGCATCGCCAGTTCGCGCAGCCCTTTTTCACCGAGCAAGGTCATATGCGCCGAGAAAGCCAGCGCACAGAGTCCGCTGTTGGTACAGATATTCGACGTCGCTTTCTCGCGGCGGATATGCTGTTCGCGGGTCGACAGCGTCAGCACAAAGCCGCGCTTGCCTTCGGCATCGACAGTCTCTCCGCAGAGCCGGCCCGGCATCTGCCGGACATATTTCTGCTTGCAGCCGAACAGCCCGACATAGGGGCCACCAAATTGCAGGCCGACACCGATAGACTGGCCTTCACCAACGACGATATCCGCATCCATTTCGCCCGGCGATTTGATCGCACCAAGAGCAACAGGTTCCGTCACAACAGCCACCAGCAAGGCCTTATGCTGATGCGCTTTATCCGCGATCGCGGAGAGATCGCCGATGCGGCCCAATATATCGGGATATTGCACGACAACGCAGCTGGTCTCGTCGTCGATCTGCTCGAGCAGACTCTGGCCGTCGGTCGCCGCTTCAAGGGTCGGTGCTGCATAGGACAAATCGTCCTTGGTGAAACGAGCCATGGTTTTGGCCACGGAAACATAATGGGGATGCAGGCCGGACGAGAGGATCGCCTTGCCCCGCTTGGTGATCCGGCGCGCCATCGTGATCGCTTCCCAGCAGGCGGTCGAGCCGTCGTACATAGAGGCATTGGCAACATCGACGCCGAACAGGCGAGCGACCTGAGTCTGGAATTCAAACAGGGTCTGCAAGGTACCTTGCGCGATTTCCGGCTGATAGGGCGTATAAGCGGTCAGAAATTCGCCGCGCTGGATGATATGGTCGACGCTCGCCGGAACATGGTGGCGATAGGCCCCTGCCCCGAGGAAGAATGGCATGTCGCCTGCAGCATGGTTCTTCCTTGCAAGCGCCTTCATATGCGCTTCCACCGCCATCTCCCCCGCGTGCATCGGCAGACCATGGATCGGTCCGTTCAACCGGGCTTCCTCCGGCACATCGATGAACAGATCATCGACCGACTGCGCGCCGATGGTCGCCAGCATCGACTGCCGGTCTTCGGGAGTTAGCGGGAGATAACGCATTTTCTTTCCTTCACTTGAGCCCCTCCTTTTCAAAAAGAGAGGTTGGGGTAGCTTCATGCTGCCTGTCGCTTTGCGAGCGATGCTGGTGCATCGCCGCCACCCCCTTGATCCCCTGCTCCGAAGAGGAGGGAGAGAGTTTACAGGCCGTCTACAAAGGCCTTATAGGCTTTCTCGTCCATCAGATCGGCGAGCTCTTCCTTGTCCGACAGGGTCAGCCGGAAAAACCAGCCGTCTTCTTCTGCCGATGAATTGACCAGTCCGGGCTCATCCTCCAGCGCTTCGTTCACTTCGATCACTTCGCCGGAAACGGCTGCGTAGACGTCGGATGCGGCCTTGACCGATTCGACCACCGCAGCATCATCACCCTGCCCCAGTTCCGCGCCGACTTCCGGCACTTCGACAAACACGATGTCGCCCAGCTGTTCCTGCGCATAATCGGTAATGCCGACCGTCGCGGTGTCGCCTTCAACTTCGACCCATTCATGTTCATCGGTAAAATATCGGCTCATTCTCGTTTCCTCTTGCTGTCAATCTATGGCTTGGATTTGCGATAATAGTGATGCTGTACAAAGGGCATATCCGCGACGGTGCAAGCAATTTTTTTGCCACGCTGTTCGATTGTGATTGCCGTGCCGCTTTCTGACAGGTTGATCGGCACATAAGCCATTGCGATCGGACGCTGAAGAGTAGGTGAAAAACCGCCACTGGTTACTTTGCCGATGGTTTTACCGTCGGCGTCGATCACGACAGCCCCTTCCCGGACTGGCTGGCGGCCGTCGACAAAAAGTCCGACCCGTTTTCTCCCTGCCTTGTCCGGATATTGCGCCAGCACGCGCGCCGCTCCGGCAAAATTGCCTTCCTCACGCCGCACCTTGGACAGCGCAAAACTCAGATTCGCTTCGACCGGCAGCGTTTCGGCGGTCACATCATGGCCATAGAGCGGCAATCCCGCCTCCAGTCGCAAACTGTCGCGTGCACCGAGGCCGATAGGGTGCACCTCGTCCAGTTCGACCAATGCAGCGGCCAGCGTTTCGGCATATTCAGCCGGAACACTGATCTCGAACCCGTCTTCGCCGGTATAGCCCGAACGACTGATGCCAAGCGGGATGCCCCGCCACAGAAACGATCCGGCTTCCATGAAATAGAGATCGGTCGGCAGCGGCCAATCCGGTTCAGCCGGGTCAATTCCCAGCCTGGCCAGCGCCGCGGCGGCCTTAGGTCCCTGCAACGCCAGCAAGGCAGCATCTTCGAGATGATTGAGCGTGATGCTCTCCGGCAATTGCGCCCGCATATAGGCAATATCATCATGCTTGGTCGCGCCGTTGACCACCAGATAGAGATGGTGGCCGGTGTTGGTAACCATCAGGTCATCCAAAATTCCGCCATCCTCGGCGAGCAGCAAAGTATAGCGGATCTTGCCGGGAGCCAGAGCCGACAGGTTGCCCGGCGTGATCCGTTCCAGCGCATCGGCTGCGCCCTCGCCGATCAGCTGCAACTGGCCCATATGCGAGACATCGAACAGCCCCGCTTCGGTCCGGGTCCAGATATGCTCGGCCATAACGCCTTCATATTGAACCGGCATTTCGTAACCGGCGAACGGCACCATTCGCGCGCCGAGGCCGCGGTGCCAGTCACCGAGTGGCAGTTGTTTCAGATTTTGGGTGTTTTCACTCATGATGTTTCCGCTCAGACAAAAGACAGCTCGCAGCAAAGCCCTGCAAAACTGCCCCCTCTGTCACGGAACCTGAGAGTTTCATTCTCCTTCGCCAAGGCTTCGGCGGACAGGCCCGCCGTCGCAATAGCGACGAAAATTTACCCCTTCGGTGGCCTGCCGTTGCCAATGCGCGAGCTGGCTCTTTCCAGAGTGCTTGTGAGACGTTTGCGGTCCAGGGGCCTGAGAGTTTCCGGGGCGGTTGCTCCTTCGGCGGCCTTGCTGTCCTGTGAGACAGCTAAACGCTCTCCCGCAACGCCCCGTAATCCTTGCCCGAAAGCGCCGATCAAAAAGCAGATTAGAGACTGGATGAGCGGGAGGATGGAGTCAATGATTCTGTTGTGCGGTGCAGTATTTTATCTCGCGAAGCGGATCACGATCTTACACCATTGTCCAGACATCGTCATTCCCATGTATAAATTCCCCCGGTTCACTCTCCGCCATCAGCACCACAATCGCCGCCGCAACATCGCTTGCGAGGATTGACCGGTAACGGCGGAGCTTGCCCTGCAGCAAAAGATCCATGATCGGACTGGCCGCAATGGCGAGACTTTCGGCGACGCGATTGTCCCCCTCTCGTTCCCCGCGCAGCAGGCCGGGGCGGATAATATCGAGACGGTCGAAATTCTGCGCGCGCAGCAAGTCTTCAGCCTCACCCTTGACCTTGAGGTAAAAACTCGACGCGCCGCTGTCCGCCATGGCCGAAGATACCGTAATGAACTGCCGGGCGCCGGCTGCCTTGGCGGCGGCGGCCACCGCGCCGACCAGATCGCGGTCGACTTCGGCAAATTCTTCCTGCGACCCCGCCTTTTTCATCGTCGAACCGAGACAGGATATCACGATATCGGGTTTTATCCCGGCAATGGTTTTCGGCCAGTTTTCCTGCAGCTGGACATGAATTTTCGCTTTGCCAACATCCTTCCGGTGGGGCCGCCGCACGAGCAGGTGCATGTGCTTGTCCGCGCCCTGATCGACCAGTTTGCGGGTCAGCAAGCCGCCGATCAGTCCGGTGGCTCCGACGATCAGGATTTTCTTGGCCATGGTCAATATCCCCTAAAGCTCTCTATTGAAAAGCCGTCATAACAGCGACGGTTGGTATCGAAAGCAATTTATCGGCGACATCCAAAACGGGATTGGGGCCCAGCCTTCGCCGGGGTGACGGGATCAGTTTCAGCCCGTCCGATCGCCAAATATCTCCCGGTGACGGTCGCGGGCATAGCGGTCTGTCATCCCGGCGAGAAAGTCAGCGATATGGCGGATCCGCGCCGGCTCCGCTTCGGGCAAGGCTGCAGCCCAGCTTTCCGGCATCAGGTCCGGCTGTTCGCGATAGGCTTTCACCAGATCGGCAACCATCATCTTTCCCTTTTCCGCCGCGGCCATCTGCGCGGGATGATGATAGAGATTTTCATACATGAAGCGCTTCAGCGCGCGTTCCTTTTCCGCCATGGCATCGGAAAAACCACCGATCATCTGTCCAGCCTGACGCACGTCCTCCGGCGATTGCACAGCAAGCCGGTCGATCCGCGCCTGTGTGGTTTCGAGCACATCATTGGCCATCAGCCCGATCTGGTCCCGGATCAGCTCCGGCAACAGCCGGTCCTGCGGCACATCGGCAAAGCGATCGCAAAGCACCTGCCAGCGTTCGGCGATGAACGGCAGTTCGAGCAATTGGTCGAGCGTAAGCAGGCCGGCCCGCATGCCGTCATCAATATCGTGATTGTCATAGGCGATATCGTCCGCAATCGCGGCAACCTGCGCCTCGAGCGAGGGCCAGCTGTGCAGATCAAGGTCCATCGCCGCATTGGCCTCGGCCAGCGCCCAGGTCGGATTTTCCACCGGCCCATTATGCTTGGCAAGACCCTCCAGCATTTCCCATGTCAGGTTCAGGCCATTCCAGCGCGGATAGGGCTGCTCCAGCAATATCAGGGTCCGGATGGTCTGGGCGTTGTGATCAAAGCCGCCAAAATCGGCAAGCGCCGCTTCCAGTGCGTCTTCTCCGGCGTGGCCGAAAGGCGGATGACCGATATCATGCGCAAGGCACAGCGCTTCGGTGAGATCTTCGTTCAGGCCGAGAGCCCGCGCCAGCGTGCGGCCAATTTGCGCGACTTCCAGACTATGGGTCAGCCGGACGCGGTAATGGTCGCCATCAGGAGCGACAAAAACCTGGGTCTTGTGGCGCAAGCGGCGGAAGGAAATGCTGTGGATGATCCGGTCGCGATCCCGTTGAAAATCGTCGCGTGGCCCGCGGGTGACATCGCGCTTTTCATCATGCAGCCGACCCCGGCTTTTCACCGGATCGCTGGCATAGCTTTTCAGACTGGTCATTTGGTGAGCTCGTTGACCTCGACTCCATCGGCGCTGGCCCAGGCAAAGCCGTCGCCGCCATCCTTTCGAAAATCGGCTTCAAAAGCCTTGGCCGCCTTGAAATCGTCAAATGGTCCGATCACCAGCCGCCTAGTATTGCCCCAGGGAGAGGTCCATCCCTTTTCGCCCTTGAACAGCTCGCTGTGTTTCTTGGACATCCGGCGATAGTCAAACTTCAGCGCATCGAGGTTCGAACCGGTCGCGATCTGCACCCAATAGCGTTTGGGGTGTTCCGGTTCTTTCGGTTTGACCGGTGTCTTTTCAACAGGCTTGGCGACAATCTTCGGCTGTGGCTTTGCCGGTTCAATGGTGTCGAGATCAACCGGCACAACCGCAGTGCGGGTTTCCTTTTCCGGTATATTGATGCCCTTGATAATGTCGGCCAGCGGCTTGATAGCCGGAGCAGCTGAAGCGGTTTCGACCGCCGCTGGCTGCGTTTTTGCTAGATCGAAATCGACCAGATTGACCGGTCCGGATGCTTTGTCCCCGGTCGAGGACAGAGACTCTTGAGCTGGCTGCGCGATCGGATTGAAAACCGGCTGACGGCCGGCAATGTCGACCTTGCGCTCTACCGTTTGCGATACCAGTGCGGGTGACTGGCCGGGGACCACAGCCGTTTCAAAACCGGGGGAGGCTGTTTCACCCGCCGGTGTGCTTGCCGCCGTCTTTATCGGCTCAGAATTGCTTTTTTTGGGTGCCGGTTCGGGTAAAATTCCAGCAGAAGCTGCAGCCGAAGGCGCTGACGCCGCTGGTGCTCCCGCAAATGTGGATGCACGCCCCGAACCTTTTCCGGTCGGAGCCGGCATTTCGGTCCGGGACAGGACAACCACCTCGCTCGTGGTCGGACGCCGGCCGGATTTCCGTTCCGTCGTTTTGCGGTCTGTCGTGCCGGGACGCCGGCGCGGAGACTTGTCCGGCATGGCGAGCACACGAGGACGATCAACATCCGCACCCAGGGCAGGCCCGACCGGAATCAGCCCCGCGTCCGCGCCATCGCCGCCTCTGGCCGCCATCCTCGAGGCCATTTGAACCGCAGCCACATCGACACCGATATTTTCACTGGCGGGGAAATGCCCCAAATGGACGGCTGCTGCTTTCTGGGCGGCTGTCAGCTTGGGCATACGATCAAAAAACGGTTTGATGGCTTGCGCCATTCTCCGTTCCATCGTTTGCTCGACGATATTTTCCGCGTCCTTTTTCTTGCCGTTCATGGCATAGATAAACGCACGGTTCCGCCAGGCATCACGGTCGCTTTGCTGAAGCAACGGACTGAGCTGCGCGTCGGCCAGTTCAACATCACCGCTGATCCCCAGTGATACAGCATAACGCTCGACCAGTTCGTCACTGCTGCCATAGCGCATCGCCAGTTCATAATCTTTCTGGGCATCCCGGTTGCGGCCGATAAGATCATAGGCCAAGCCGCGATCCGCAGCGATTTCCCGCACGGCAATGCCATTGGCCACCGCCTGGTCGAAATAGCGGATCGCACCAAATGGATTTTCTTCGGCCAGCAACGCTCTGCCGAGACCGGCTTTCACCCTGCCACTTGACGAATAGATTTGATCAGCCTTGGCAAGAAAACCGATGGCAGCACGCATATCGCCCAGTTCAAGTGCCGCCAGTCCCGCATCTGCGAGGGCGGTGGAATCATTGGAATCATTCGCGATACGGCGAAGCGCATCCTGAAGATCATTGGAATTGGATTGGCTGCTGGATTGGGCAACGGCGGGCGCATGCGGAACAGCGGCAGCCAAGAGCGCGGCGGACATTCCCAACAAAATTTTAAATCTGTATCTCACAAGATGCATAAAGGAATGATTGCGCAAGAAATCAATCGCGCCCGAAGCCTGGCAAGGCCAATGGTGGCACGCGAAAGACAAACTCCCTCGCGCCACCCCATCAGCATAAAAATCCGCTTGAACCGATACCCGACTTACTGATTATTCTGTCGGTTCAAAAAGCGTGGAATGTCGAGAGGATCGGAAGATTTATCATCTTCGCCACCGTCATTGTCATCGGCCTTTGATCCGCCTCGCGTCAAATTGGACATCCGCTCGAACAACGTACCGCCACCCGAGGCAACACGCGGTGCCGGTGGGGGTTGAACGGCCGAGGCAGGCGCTTCATCATCATCAAGCTGGATCGCATCATCACCCAATACCAGTTCGTCCTCGTCATCTTGCTCCAGCACCGACTTTGACGCAGCCATTCCGGGGGTGAGCGACGCAAAAGATGGCGTTGCAGCAGGCTCATATTCCAAGTCGTCATCATCGCCATAGGTTGCGACGGGAGATGGTGAGGCTTCTGGCTCGACCTCCGGTGCGGCTTCCGGTTCAACCTCAGCCTCGACTTCGGTATCGGGCACTGGTGCGGACGCGATTTCCGCTTCCTGAGCGGCATCCTGTTCATCTTCGTCACTTGCAATAGAGGAGGCGAAGCTGGACGTCAGCGGAGCCTCTTCCGATTTCGGCGCGGAGCTACCCATCGCGAAGGATGCGACAGGCGCCGTTGACGATCTGCTGCCTTCGCTATCAATCCCGGTAGCGACAACCGAAACACGGATACGACCGTCAAGATTCGGGTTGAACGCACTACCCCAGATGATATTGGCATCGGGATCGACCAGCTCACGAATATGGTTGGCGGCCTCGTCGACTTCCATCAGACGCATATCGTCACCACCGGTAATCGATACGATAACACCCTTCGCGCCCTGCATCGACACGCCGTCGAGCAGAGGATTGGCAATGGCTTTTTCGGCTGCTTCCAGCGCGCGTCCGTCGCCTTCGGCTTCGCCCGTGCCCATCATCGCCTTGCCCATTTCGTGCATGACGCTACGCACGTCGGCAAAGTCGAGGTTGATCAGGCCAGGCATGACCATCAGGTCGGTAATACCGCGAACGCCCTGTTGCAGGACTTCGTCGGCAAGCAGGAAAGCTTCCTTGAAGGTGGTGTTCGGGTTTGCGACCAGAAACAGGTTCTGGTTCGGAATGACGATCAGCGTGTCGACATTCTTCTGCAATTCCTCGATGCCGGCTTCAGCCGATTTCATGCGGCGTGTGCCTTCAAACGTAAATGGCTTGGTCACCACGCCGACCGTCAATATGCCGCGGTCGCGTGCCGCCTTGGCGATCACCGGAGCAGCACCGGTACCGGTACCGCCGCCCATGCCAGCCGCGATAAAGCACATATGCGTGCCATCCAGCGCCTGTTCGACCAGATCTATGGTTTCTTCGGCGGCCGCACGACCGACTTCAGGACGCGATCCGGCACCGAGCCCCTGTGTGATATCGGGGCCAAGCTGGATACGCCGTTCGGCGGTCGAACTGTTGAGCGATTGCGCGTCGGTGTTGGTGACGATAAAATCCACACCTTCGACCTGGGCAGCAATCATGTTGGCAATGGCGTTGCCCCCGGCTCCGCCGACACCAATAACCGCAATCTTCGGCTTCAGTTCTTCGACTTCCGGTGGGCCAATATTGATACTCATCTCATTGTCTCCCGAGACATTTTGTCATGCTGTCACATTTTGTTAACGCTTTGCACAAATTTTGTTCGGGAATCACCCGAAAACTTAATTTATTTTGTCAATTTACTAAAAATTTCCCCTGATCGCGGACATCAACCGCCCGATCACTGCCGATCCGCCATATTTGTAAACTTTCTGATGGCTTCCCGACATTGATCGCAGATCAACCGGATCCTGCGATGCATAAAGCGCCAGCCCTGCGAGTCCGGCAAAAGCAGGACCACTATGCGCTTCGGGGAGAGCGCTCAGACCGGTCGGACGGCCGATACGCACCGTGCGGCCCAATGCGGACTGGGCGTAATCGGCGATACCCTTGAGTTCAGCCCCGCCGCCAGTCAGCACCACCTGTCGCCCAACCGGACCGGTGAAGCCAAGTTCCTTCAGCGACCGCCCGATTTCTCCGATCAGATGATCCAGCCGCTGCCGGATGACCGAAATCAGCTGCGCGCGGGTGATCCGTCCGTCTTCATCGCTATGTTCGGCACTTTTCTCCAGATCGAGATTGATCACGTCATGATTGTCGCGCGGACTGGTCGTGGCGGAGCCATAGAAACATTTGATCCGCTCGGCCTGCGCCCGCCGCAAGCCAAAGGAGGAAGCAATATCGTCGGTGATATCGGCGGCACCATAAGGAAGCGTCGTCAGGCCGACCAGCATGCCGCCAGCGAAAAGCGAGACATTGGTCACTTCCGCGCCCAGTTCGACCAGCGCCACGCCAAGTTCCCGCTCTTCCTTCGAAAGACAGGCGGTTCCTGCTGCAATCGGCGAGGCGACGATCGATTTGACGTTCAGATGCGCGCCGCGGACGCTCATGTCGATATTGCGGACTGGCGACCCCTCGGCCAGAATGACGTGGATATCCACGCCAAGACGATCGGCGTGCAGCCCCTTGGGCTTCTTCACCCCGTTCAGGCCATCAAGCGTATATAGCGCCGGCTGTGCGTGCAGCACCATCTTGCCCTTGGGATCGATGCTGTTGCGTCCAGCGTCGAGCAGCAGATCAATATCTTCCTGCTCGATCCGGTGACCACCCAGTTCGGTTTCGACCGAGGTGAGCATGCTCTGCAGACCACCCGCGGAGAAGCTGACCCAGACATCGTCAATATTGGTTCCGGCGATCCGCTCTGCCTGCTCGACAGCGTCGCGAACGTCGAGTTCGGTCGTTTCGGTATCGGCGATATAGCCGCGCTTCACGCCCTTGCTCGCGCGCTGGCCCGTACCAAGGACGGTCAATTCGCCATTGTCCATCCGTCCGGCAATCATCGCGGATATCTTGGACGAACCGATATCCAGTGCTGTGAAGATTTTTTCTACCCTTGCTGCCATTTGTCTAGTCCTTCACCCCGATTAATGTCGTCTTCACCTAATCAACCATTCAACTGTCAGGATCCGCCGGTCCTGTTTTCGGCGGCATCCGCAGATAGGCGCGCTCGGCATCACGCAGGTCGAAATGGACAACCCCGCGCCCGAGCAACCGGTTGACCCCGTCCATCCGCGCAAAATTCAGCAAAGCTGCCGAGGCCGTTTCCTCGCCTTCGGGCAGCGCCAGCGTCTCGCCGCTGTCAAATTCAAGATCCCAGCGCCGGTTGCCGATCCAGGTCGCGCCGGTCACCATCGGGCGCAGCGCAGGCGCAACATCGAGCAGCGAGTCCAGCTGGGTAAATTTCAGATTGGCTTTCTTGCCGACAATCACCGGCAGGTCGGGAATTTCTTCCTTGCTGATTTCTTCCAGTGGATAGCCGGTCTTGTCGATCAGCGAGAGTTGCCCCTTGTTCTGCCAGACCGCAACCGGTTCGCGCTCGACGATATCAACGACCAGCGTATCCGGCAATCGGCGCGAAATCCGGGCATCCTTGATCCAGCCATTCGACATCAGGTCGTCGCGCACCGCATCAATATCCACCAGCAGCATTGACCGGTCTTTCTGCGCCAGCGTGATTTCATAGACCTTCAGCTCGTCGATACGGTTGACCCCGCTGACCTCGACCCGCTTCACTTCAAAACCGGCATTGCCGACCGCCGCAGCGACCTCGGTCTTGATCCGTTCGTTGATGCCGGAATAATGGGCGACGCTATAGGCACCGAGAATGAACACCGCGACCAGCCCCACGGTCAGTCCCTTTTGTACCTGTTCTTCGGTAACCGGCATGGCGCGCAATATCTTGTCGAAAATGGAAACCTGCCGAACCTTGCGTTTCGCCTGTTTGCGCGGCTTGCCCTTGGCCGTGCGATTGGTGCGTTTCCGGGTGGTTGTCATAAAGCTTCTCTCACGATCGTTTCGACCAGCTGTTCATAGGTCATTCCCATCTGCTTCGCCTGTTCGGGAACAAGGCTGAGCGGGGTCATGCCCGGCTGGGTATTGGTTTCCAGAACAAACAGACCGGCCGCGCCCTGCTCGTCATCCCAGCGAAAATCGGTGCGCGACGTTCCCTTGCACCCCAGGACCTGATGGGCCTTCAGAGCATAATCGAGACATAATTTCTCGATATCGGCCGGAATATCGGCAGGACAGACGTGCTGGGTCAGACCTTCGGTATATTTTGCCGCATAATCGTAAAAGCCCTGTGCGGTTTTCAATTCGGTCACGCACAGCGCTTTTCCGCCGACCACTGCCGTGGTGAGTTCCCGTCCCTTGATAAACGGCTCGGCGAGCAGTTCGTCAAATTCCTGCCAGGGACCAACCGCATCTCGGCTGATCGGATTGCCGTAATTGCTGTCATCGGTCACAATCGCCACGCCGACGGACGACCCTTCGTTGACCGGTTTCAGAACATAGGGACGCGGCAACGGGTCGGCCTCGTAGAGACTCGTGCTGGAAACAATCCTGCCCTTGGGCATCGGGATACCGGCGGGCACGAGCTGTTGCTTCGTCAGTTCCTTGTCGATCGCGATAACCGAAGTGGCCAGTCCGCTATGGGTATAGGGGATTTGCATCAGATCGAGCATCCCCTGGACGCTGCCATCTTCTCCCGGCACGCCGTGCAGCGCGTTGAACACCACATCGGGACGAATGGCGGCAAGCACCTGTGCAACATTGCGATCCATATCGACGCGGGTCACCTGATGACCGTTTTTCTCCAGCGCATCGGCCACACCATTGCCGCTGCTCAGCGACACGTCGCGTTCGGCGGACCAGCCGCCCATCAGGACGGCGACGTGAAGTTTATCGCTCATGCTTCATCACCCACTCGCTGGATTTCCCAATGCAGTTCAACGCCGCTATGCGCCTTGACCCGCTTGCGTACTTCGTCGCCAAGCGCTTCGATATCGGCGGAGGTTGCTCCGCCAAGATTGATCAGGAAATTGCAATGTTTCTCCGACACCTGCGCCTGACCGATTTGCAAGCCGCGGCATCCGGCTTCGTCAACCAACTGCCAGGCCTTCTTGCCCTCGGGATTTTTGAAGGTCGATCCGCCGGTCTTGGTCCGCAGCGGCTGCGACGCTTCGCGCTCTTCAGCAATGCGCTTCATTTCGGCGCCGATAATTTCGGGATCACCGCTTTCGCCTTCGAAGGTTGCGTTCACGACGATCGCGCCTTCAGGCAGAGCTGAATGACGGTAAGTATATCCCATATCGGCCAGAGGGAGCGTCACCGGATCGCCGTTGCGCAGGATCACATCCGCGCTCAGCAATATGTCGCAGACTTCGCGGCCATAAGCACCGGCATTCATGCGCACTGCGCCGCCGATCGTTCCAGGAATGCCGCGCAGAAATTCCAACCCGGCGATGCCGTTGTCGCGCGCCTTGCTCGCTGCCGAAATACCGGGCGCGCCCGCGCCACAGCTGAGCGTCAATCCGTCGGTTTCAATAGCGGCAAAGGCCTTGCCCAGCCGGACCACAACGCCCGGCAGACCGCCATCGCGGATGATCAGATTGGAGCCCAGTCCCAAAGGCCAGACCGGTGTCGCCGGATCGAGATCACGCAGAAATTGCTGCAGGTCATCCATGTCTTTGGGCTCGAACAGCCATTCGGCCGCACCACCGCTCTTGAACCAGACGAGCGGGGCCAGAGCCGCGCCTTCGGTCAGCTTGCCGCGAGTGGCAGGCATGGTGGCAACCGCGCTCATTTGCGCGCCTCCGCAATGCCATCCGCCAATCCGGCTGCCCATTTGGTGATATCCCCTGCCCCCAGACAGATGATCATATCCTGCGGTTGCGCGACTTCGGCCAGTCGCGCCGCCAGCGCCGGCTGGTCTGCAACGGTTTCGGCAAGGCGATGGCCGCGCACCTTCAGTCCGCTGACCAGAGCATCGCTGTCAATGCCTTCAATCGGCTCCTCTCCGGCGACATAGACCGGCGTCACCAGCACCATGTCGGCGTCGTTAAAGGCGCCCTGAAATTCTTCCATATGGTCGCGCAGGCGGGTGAAACGGTGCGGCTGAACCACCGCGATTACGCGGCCCTGAGCGCCCTCTCGCGCTGCCGACAACACCGCTTGAATCTCCACGGGATGATGGCCGTAATCATCGATGATGGTAATGCCATCGACTTCGCCGACCTTGGTAAAGCGCCGCTTGACACCGCCGAAATGATCGAAGCCATTGGCAATCTGTTCATCGCCGAGGCCCATTTCCAGTCCGACTGCCACGGCGGCGATCGCGTTCTGGACGTTGTGACGGCCCGGCATCGGCAATTCGATACCCGTGATCCTTCTGGTCTCGCCGTCACGATCGCGAACGTCGACATCAAAGCGATTGCCTCCCGGAATGGGCGTGACATTGACCCCTTTGACATCGGCTTGGGCAGAAAAACCATAAGTAATGATCCGCCGGTCGCGGATGCGCGGCAGCAAGGCCTGGACCTCGGGATGGTCGATGCACAGAATTGCCGCGCCATAAAAGGGCACATTTTCGATGAATTCGAGAAAGCTGTCCTTGATCTTGTCGAAGCTGCCATAATGGTCGAGATGTTCGGCATCGATATTGGTGACGACTGCAATCGTGCCGTCGAGCCGCAGGAAACTGCCATCGCTTTCGTCGGCCTCGATCACCATCCATTCGCTGTCGCCAAGCCGGGCGTTGGAGCCATATTGGTTGATGATCCCGCCGTTGATGACGGTCGGGTCAATGCCGCCCGCATCGAGCATCGCCGCGACCATCGACGTGGTGGTCGTCTTGCCGTGGGTTCCCGCAATCGCGATGGTCGATTTGAGTCGCATCAGTTCGGCGAGCATTTCTGCCCGGCGGACCAGCGGTATCCGGCTGGCCAGCGCCGCTTCCACTTCCGGGTTGCCGCGCTTGACCGCCGTAGAAGTCACGATCACGGCCGTGCCTTCGACATTTTCGGCACATTGACCGATTTTCACATCGATGCCCTTGGCGCGCAGGCCTTCAACCACATAGCTTTCGGCGATATCGCTGCCCTGCACCTGATAGCCCATATTGTGCATCACCTCGGCGATACCTGACATCCCGATGCCGCCGATGCCGACGAAATGGATAATGCCGATGTCCGTGCCCACGCCCTTCATTGCGCGCTATCCTGCGCCAGCGCTTCCTTGCGCGACGATATCATTTTCTGCGCTTCTTTCTTCACCTTCATGGTCTTGCCGAGAGGCGACGTTCCGATGCTTTCGACCAGATCGGCGAGATCGTTGACTGCTTCGGGGCGACCGCATTTGGCCGCGAACCGGGCGGCATTTTCCAAGGCACCAGGCTGCAACGCCATTTTCTGCATCTGCTTGGCCAGTTCCTTGGCCGTAAACCGAGATTGCGGGATAGAGCGCGCGCCGCCGGATGCGACCATTTCCTTGACATTATAGGTCTGATGATCGTCCATCGCGCTTGGCAGAGGGATCAGGATCGCAGGACGGCCCGCCGTGGTCAGTTCGGCAATGGTCGAGGCCCCTGCCCGGCCAATCACCAGATGCGCCCAGCCCAGACGCTGCGGCAGGTCGGGCAGATAGGTCGCCAGTTCGGCGGGAATATCATGTTCGGCATATTTGGCCCGCACGCGCTCGATATCATCTTCCCGGCATTGCTGGGTAATCTGCAGGCGACGGCGCAAATGCATCGGCAGCATCGCCATTGCGTCCGGCACGATATCGGACAGGATCGAGGCACCCTGGCTTCCGCCGGTTACCAGCACCCGGAAAATGCCTTCTTCGGACAGGGGTGGATAAGGTTCTTCGCGCAACGCGACCACTTCCTCGCGCACGGGATTGCCGACCAGGTGGACCTTTTCCTGATATTTCGGCTTGATCCGCAGAACATCGGGATAGGCGGTGGCAATGGCGTTAACCGAACGCGCCGCAAGCCGGTTCACCCGCCCCAGAACCGCATTTTGTTCATGGACGATCGTCGGAATGTCCCGGCTGTTCGCCGCAAGCAATGCGGGATAGGCCGGATAGCCGCCAAATCCGACGACCGCCGATGGCTGGAATGTCTCGTATAATTGCATCGCCATCCGGCGCCCTTTGAGAATGGCGCGGGTTCCGCCGAGCCAGCTGCGCGGATCCTTGGTAATCCGGCCGGCTGGCAAAACATGGACCTGCCCTTCGTCGACCATACCGGGTATTTTCTCACCGCGTGCATCGGTGATCAAAGCCACCCTGTGGCCACGCAGGACCAGCTCCCGCGCCAGCGCATAGGCCGGGATCATATGACCGCCGGTACCGCCGGCCGCCAGAACATAATGTTTAGAAAAACTCATACCGCTATCCGTCCTTGTTCGGGCCACGCCGAGACATATTGTGAGCGATCAAGATACGGGTTTCGCCGGGTAAATGCGAGCAAAAGTCCAATGCCGATACATAGCGCCAATATTGACGAGCCGCCATAGCTGACCAGCGGCAGGGTCATGCCCTTGGATGGGAAAAGCTGGAGGTTCACCGCCATGTTGATCAGGGCCTGTCCACCGAACTGGGCGGTCAGACCCGCTACGGCGAGAATGATAAAATTATCTTCTTCATCGAGAAGACGCAGAAAGACGCGGACGATGATCGCGAGATAGACCAGCGCAATGGCCATGCAGGCAAGCAGCCCGAATTCTTCGCCGATGACCGAGAAAATATAGTCGGTATGGGCCTCCGGCAGCTTGAACTTGGCGGTTCCGAGCCCGGGGCCGGTGCCAAGCAGGCCGCCGCCCGTCAGCGCCTTGTGCGCCAGCATCACCTGATCAAATTCATCCCCGCCGAACAGCCAGGCGTTGATCCGGTGGGTGGCTACCGGATACAGAAAATAGGCTGCGACCAGACCGCCGACGCCAGTGATACCGACCGCCGCAATCAGGCGTGCCGACAGGCCGGAAACGGTCATTACCGCAAACCAGATACCGCAGATCAGGATGGTTTCCCCGAGATTGGGCTGCATCATCATCAGAACCGCGATAATGCCCGTCAGCACGATCGACAGCGGAATCACCGGCAGGGCGGGATCCTTGATCCGGAGCGACAACAGCCACGCCAGCGCGACGGCGTAAAGCGGCTTGAGAAATTCGCCGGGCTGGATGGTCGCAAAACCATAGCCGATCCAGCGCTGCGCCCCGTTGACGGATTTCCCGAACACCGGAACGAGAAACAACAAGATGATGGCAGCAACGGCGCCCAGAATCGCAAAGCGACGCGCTTGTTCCTTTGGCAACATTGAAACAACGAGCATCAGCGGGACACCGACGATCACCCAGCCAAGCTGGCGATAGAAATAATAGAGCGGATCAATCGTGACGGCTTCCGTGCTGTGCTTCAACGCCGTAACCGGTGAAGCCGCAGCAACCGCGATCAACCCGATGGCGACCAGTGTTAGAATCAGTCCGAGCAAAATCCGGTCCAGCTCCCAGAACCAGATGGCCAGCGGCGAACGGTCGCTGCGGCCGAGACGCGTCTGCAATTGAAAGCGTTTCTTTTTGAGGCCATCGGCAATTTCGGGCCGGGCGCTTTCCGTTTCCGATGTTGGCTTCACATTGCTCATCGGTTCGCCTCCCTTGCTGCGGTTCCGACAAGATTATTTTCGATCACCGAATTCACCGCCATTCGAAAACAATCACCACGCGCTTCAAAATCCCGGAACTGGTCGAAGGATGCACAGGCCGGCGACAGCAGAACCACCTCGCCTGGCCGGGCATTGGCAGCAGCGCGCTGCACGGCGGTCAATATCATCTCACAGGATTCGACCGGAATGTTATCCGCCAGCAATTTGCCGAACAGCGGCCCCGCTTCACCAATCGTATAGGCCTTGACGACATTCTGATAAAATGGCTCGCACTCGGTCAGCGTATCACCTTTGGGCAAGCCACCGACGATCCAGTGGATTTTTGAATAAGCACCAAGCGCAGGGCCGGTTGAAGCGGGATTGGTTGCCTTGCTGTCGTTGACGAACAGCACGCCCTGGGATTCGGCAATGCGCTCCATCCGATGCGCCAGTCCGGCAAAGGACTCGAGCGCCGGACGCCATTGTTCTTCCGATATTCCCAAAGCCTCGACCGTCGCGACGGCGGCAGTCACATTTTGCAGATTATGCGGACCTTGCAGCGACGGCCAATCCGCTTGCCCGGAGATTGTCGCGCTACTGGTGTCGACAATATTCTGAACCCGACCGAGATCGCGCAATCCATTTAGAGCGAGGCGGGTCTTTTCATCCGTGCTGGCAAATATCGCCACATGGTCGGATCCCAGCATGTCGAACAGACGCGCCTTGGAAGCAGCATATCCATCAAATCCGTCATAGCGATCCAGATGATCCGGGCTGATATTGAGCAGAAGCGCGACATCGCAGTCGAGGCTCTGGGTCAAATCAATCTGGTAGCTGGACAGCTCCAGGACGTAGACGCCGCCTTCCGGCAACGGCTCCTGTGACAGGATCGGCAAGCCGATATTGCCGCCCATCACCGCCGGCACGCCAGCGCTGACCAATATATGATGGACCAGTGCAGTGGTCGTCGACTTGCCATTGGTCCCGGTGATGCCGACAACCCGGTGTGCGGGCAGCGCAGGACGGGCCTGAGAAAATAATTCGATATCCCCGATGATCGGCACGCCGTCCGCAGCGGCCTTTTGCGCAATTGGCTGGCCGTTGAGGGGGACGCCGGGCGAGACAACGATGGCGTCATAGCCGGTCAGATCCGACACCAGAGGATCGGCAATCGTCGCCTTGTCCCCGACGCTTTCGCGCAATTCTTCGCGGTTGTCCCAGGCGAGCAATTCCGCTCCGCTCGCGTGCAGGCTTTCTAGCGCCGCCATGCCGGAACGGGCCAGCCCAAGAATGGCATAACGTTTGCCGGCAAAGGCGGGAGAGATGATCATCTCAGTTTCAACGTCGCCAATCCGGCGAGTGCGAGCACCAGGCTGATAATCCAGAAGCGGATCACAATGGTAGACTCGGACCAGCCAAGCTGTTCGAAATGATGATGAATTGGCGCCATGCGAAACACACGGCGACCGGTACGCTTGAAAAAGAACACCTGAACGATCACCGACACGGCTTCGAGCACGAACAGGCCGCCGACCAGCGCCAGCACGATTTCATGATGGATGGAAACGGCGATCGCACCAAGAGCGCCGCCGAGGGCGAGGCTGCCGGTATCGCCCATGAAGACCGCGGCTGGCGGTGCATTGAACCACAGAAAGGCGAGACAGGCACCGATCACGCAGGCGCAGAAGATCGCCAGTTCGCCCGCTCCACGCACAAAGGGGATGCCGAGATATTCGGAAAACACCGCATTGCCAGAAAGATAGACGAGCACCAGAAAAGCGGCGCTGGCGATCACCACCGGCATGGTGGCGAGGCCATCGAGCCCGTCGGTCAGGTTAACCGCATTGCCCGCTCCGACAATGACGAACATCGCGAAAGGAATGTAGAAATAGCCAAGGTCGATCTGCACGTCGTTGAAAAAGGGCACATACAGGCTGGTGCCGATCTGCTGGACGATCAGCCATGTGGCAAAACCGGCGATGATGAATTCCAGCAGCAACCGGACCCGGCCCGGAATGCCCTTGTGGCTGGCTTTGCGGACCTTGTCATAATCATCCATGAAACCGATTGCGCCAAAACCGAGCGTCACGAAAATACAGGCCCAGACGAACATGTTGGTGAGGTCCATCCACAACAGCAAGGATGTCACCACGGAAATTAATATCATCAGGCCGCCCATGGTTGGCGTCCCGGCCTTTTTGAGATGGGTGATTGGACCATCCTCGCGGATCGGTTGTCCCTTGCCCTGCCGCATCCGCAGCATGTTGATGAATTTGGGACCGATCAGGAGACCGATGAACAGCGAGGTCGATATCGCGGCACCCGAGCGAAAACTGAGGTAACGGAAGACATTGAAAATACCTTCGAATTCAAGCCATTGGGCCAGCAAATAGAACATCAATACTCCCCGTTTACCAGCGCGGATACCACCGATGACAGTCCCAGATAATTTGACCCCTTGATCAAGAGGACGTCCCCGTCGCCAATCAGTTTTCCGACCTCGGACAACGCCTCCGAAGCGCTCCCGGCATGTGACATTTTCACGGCCTGATCAAGGCCCTGTTCAAGTTTCGCGGCAGTATGTGCCATATCATCGCCGACCAAAATTATCGCAGCGGCTCCACACCGTAAAATATCGTCCGCGAGCGCGGCATGATAGTGGGCGGACTGCTCGCCGAGTTCACCCATAGCACCCAGAATGAGAATTTTTCGGCCGCTGCACGGTTCGACGGTAAAATGTTGCAACGTTGCCTTCATCGAAGTCGGATTGGCATTGTAGCTTTCATCGATAACCAGCGCTTTGCCACCAGATTTAGGCGATATGACGTGCCGACGCCCCCGACCGTCAATGCCGGTCATTTCGGCCAGCGACAGGCCGGCAGACGCCAGATCACCGCCGACGGCGCGCGCCGCCGCGAGAATGGCGAGGGAATTGGACACCCAGTGGCGCCCGGCTTCAGCTATCGTAAAGCACAGACTTTGATCGCCCAGTTTCGCGGTGACCAGCGAACCACCCCGGGGAGCGGCGACCACATCAACCGCGCGGACATCGGCCCCGGATTCAAATCCGAACGATATCACCTCGGCGGCATGACGTTCTGCCTTATTGCGCAGACGCTGATAATGGGGGCTGTCATGCGGGATAATCGCCGTGCCACCGGGCATCAGGCCTTCAAATATCTCGGCCTTGGCATCGACAATGCCTTCTTCGCCGTTGCTGAAATTGCCGATATGCGCCGGTGCAATCGCGGTGATGATCGCGGCATGGGGCCGGACCAGCCGGGTTAGCCCGGATAGTTCATGCGCGTGATTCATGCCCATTTCGAAAATACCGAATTTCGTGTCCGCCGGCATGCGGGACAGGCTGAGCGGGACGCCGACATGATTGTTATAGCTTTTGACCGACCGATGGGCCTTGCCAAAGGAACAGCGGTCGAGGGCCGCGTAAAGTGCTTCCTTGGTACCGGTCTTGCCGACCGACCCCGTCACCCCGATGATCTTGGCATCGGTGCGCGCCCGCGATGCCCGCGCCAGCGCATCCAGCGCCCGGGCCGTGTCAGATACCAAGATATGCGGTCCATCGACCGGCTGGCTGACAATCGCGCCAGCAGCGCCGGAAGCAAAAGCCTGCTCGACGTGAAGATGGCCGTCGCTATGCTCACCCTTGAGCGCAACGAACAGGTCTCCGGGACCAATTTCGCGCGAGTCAAAGGCGACCCCCGTAACGTCAAAGGCTTCGCTCGCCTTGCCGGCTGTCGCTTCCGCTATCGCGGCGGATGTCCATAAAATACTCACGGTTTCTGCGCTCCGGCACATTCTCTCGCCACTTCGACATCATCAAACGGGATGATTCTGTCGCCAATGATCTGGCCCTGCTCGTGACCTTTGCCGGCAAGCAGGATGATATCCTGCGGCCCCGCCATATCTATTGCTCTGACAATGGCCGCGCGACGATCGGGAACATCGTCGGCACCGGGTGCGCCAGCCATAATTTCGCGGCGGATGGTGGCAGGATTCTCGCTGCGCGGATTGTCATCGGTGACGATGACATGATCAGACAATTCAACCGCGACCTTGCCCATTTCAGGCCGCTTGCCCTTGTCGCGGTCGCCGCCAGCGCCGAACACCGTGACCAGTCGGCCGGTCACATGAGGGCGCAGCGCTTCGATCGCGGCGCGCAAGGCGTCGGGCGTATGCGCATAGTCAACATAGACCGGCGCGCCACCGCGGGTAATGACCGCACGCTCCATCCGGCCGCGCACCGGCTGCACCCGTTGCATATGATCGAGTATATTTTCCAGTTTTCCGCCTGCTGCCAGCACGATGGCCGCCGAGAGCAGGATGTTCGCGGCCTGATAGGCACCGATCAGTGGCAGTGCAATACGGTGGGTATTGCCCTGCGCCTTGACCATCAGCACCTGCCCCAAATGAGTCGGCGTCTGCGATACCAGTTGCAACGTTGATCCCTTTTCTCCAACCGTCAGAATCTCAAGCCCGCGATCCTTGGCGCGCTTGATGACCTTGTCCGACCATGGATCGTCATCGGCCCAGACGACAGCGGTGCCATCGCTCGCCACAACCTCGTCAAACAACCGCATCTTGGCTTCGAAATAGCTGTCCATATCGCCATGATAGTCGAGATGGTCGCGGCTCAGATTGGTGAAGGCACCGATCCGGACCGGCAGTCCTTCGGTGCGATATTGTGACAGGCCGTGGCTCGACGCTTCAAAAATCGCGTGACTGACCCCTTCCCGCGCAAGGCCGGACATATTGGAGAGAAAGGTGACGATATCGGGGGTAGTCAATCCCGTCTTGACCTGTTCGTCCGCCGTCGTGACGCCCAGCGTGCCGATCGATGCGCTGTTATAGCCATCCATCCGCCACAGTTGACGGGTGAGCTCTGCGGTAGATGTCTTGCCATTCGTCCCGGTGACAGCTGCAACATGAGCGGGCGTCGGCGTAAAATAGCGGGCCGCCATTTGAGCGAATAGCCGCCTTGGCTCCTCGTCAACGATATGCACAGCGCCTTCAACCTCGGCGTCGGGATGGGCAACCACGGCAATGGCACCGGCGGCCACGGCCGCTTCGATAAAATCTTCGCCATTGAACTTCGCGCCCCGAAAAGCGCCGAACACATTGCCTGGCGCTATCTTCCGGTGGTCAATGGCAAAGCCGGTGACCAGCTGCTCACCAGCGCCGCCATTCAATCCCGGGACCAGACTATTCAGTTGCATCATCTTGCTCTTCGGCTTTTGCTTTCGGCTTCCAGAGCAGCGGCGTCAACTCGGACACATCGACATCACGATGCTCATCGGGGATAACGCCGAGCATCGGCCCAACACGCGAAACAAGTTTTCGCACGATCGGCGCTGTCGTCCAGCCAGCCGTGCGTTGAAACGATGTTTCCGCTGTTCCCTTGGGCTCGTCGAGCATGGCAATGACAACATAGCGGGGGTTGTCCATCGGGAAGGCCGCAGAAAAGGTCGAAACCAGCGATGTCTTGTTATAGCCGCCTTCGGAGGGCTTTTCTGCCGATCCTGTTTTTCCGCCAATCCGGTAACCCGGGGCATCGGCCTTGCGACCGGTACCGTCCGATACAATCATCCGGAGCAACTGGCGCATCCGGGCGCTGGTCGCGGCCTTGAAAACGCGGCGGCCCTCGGCCTCTTTGCCCGGCTCCACTTTCAGCAAGGTCGCCGGACGCCAGATACCGCCATTGACCAGCGCGGCATAGGCGCTGGCGAGATGGAGCGGGGTGACGGCTATACCGTGGCCATAAGCGACGGTCATATTGGTGACCCGTCCCCAGCTTCGCGGCCACAGAGGCTGCCCCCTTTCGAACAGTTCGATATGGGGCCGTTCGTCAAAACCGAGACGGCGGAACATATTTTCCATAGCTTCCTTGCCGAGATTGTCCGCGATCCTTGCGGTAACGATATTGGAACTGTGCACCAATGTTTCCGGTACGTTCAGATATCGTCCCTGACTGTGATCATCCTTGATCGTAAAGCCGCCGATTTTGATCGGTTCCATCGCATTGTACCGAACCGCCAGATCGGTCACGGTTCCGGCGTCCAGAGCCGCCGCAATGGTTAGCGGCTTGAACGTGGAGCCCAGTTCGAACACGCTCTGGGTAACCTCGTTATTCTGATATTTCATCGATGCCCTGCGGATTTTGTTGGGATCGAATAGCGGCAAGGATGCCAGCGCCATCACTTCGCCGGTCTGGACATCCAGGATTATTCCCGCAGCGCCGCGCGCTTCGGTCATGATCATCGCATCCTGAAGCTCGCTCTCCATCGCCGCCTGAACCCGACTGTCGATCGACAATATCGTTGGAGAAGCCCGCAAATCCTTGTCGACAAGACGATCGTTGAGCGCCCGCTCCATCCCCATCACACCGACGCCGTCGGCATTGACATAGCCCAGTACATGCGCTGCCAGTTCACGCTGCGGATAGAGGCGTTCATTCTCGCGAGGAAATTCAATTCCGATTTCACCCAGCGCGTGGACCTGCTTGACCTGCTCGGGCAACGCCCGACGGCGAAGATAGGTCGGATGGGAACCGTTGAGCTTCTTCAGAAACTCCGCGGCGCTCGTGTCCGGGAAAATCGCGGTCAATTGACGCGCCAACGTCTCCTTGTCACCGAGCAGCCTGGCCGGCACAACGCGGACGGCATATCCGCGCATGGTGCGCGCGAGGGCAACACCGTTGCGATCAACAATATCGCCACGCGGCGGGATGAATGCGCTGCTCGAGGCCCGGTAGGGCGTAGCGTCTTCCAAAATCGTGAGACTGACCAACCGGCCAATGATGACCGTGAAAACGGCCAGAAAAACCAGCAGCAATATCATCAGCCGGAAGTGCGCGTTGGCTGTTATTTCCTTGGCTTTTCCCGAAAACTGCACCTTCTTGCTATTGGCCAGAAGTGTCGTCATTCGACCATGCTTTCGATCTTCTCCGCAATTGCCTTTCGACCGAGATCACGAACGAGCCCATCATCCAGCAATTTTTCTTCCAGATGAGCGACCCGCGTGGTGCGGCTCTGTGCGCCATCACTGCCTGTGTCCGCGCTGGCCAGTTTGCCGTGACTGCCGATCGCACTCCCGTCGGGATTGCGGTCCTGCGCTTGCGCGGTACCAAATACCGAGCCGATGATTCCGGCCGGCTTGATGCCATCCATCGTACTGATCACCGCAACCTGAACCGGCTTGCGCAAGTCCTTGCCGCCAAGATTGGCAAGCGCTCTCTCGCCGTCCAGATATTGCGAAGCGACCGGCGATGTATAGCCGAATTCAAGCTTGTTCCAGTCTTCGAGCTGGCGGAGATTGGCGCGTGCGCTAAATTCTGTTTCCAGATAGCGGATATCCTTTTTGACCTCGATGATCTTCCGATCTGTCCGCGCGAGATCGCTGCGCAGCGTCGCGACGCTGAGCGAAAGCGGATATAATAAAATCGCCACCAGAAAAACCAGGGCGAGCCATCCCATGCCTTCGAGGCGCTTGAATGCCAGCTTCATGGCTTTCCACCGCTGTCTGCGGGCGCCTGGGTTCGCACGGCTGATCTGAGGGTGGCGGAGCGGGCCCGGGGATTAAGGGCCTGCTCCGCCCCGGCCGGACGCACCGCTTTGGCTGGTTTATGAAAGGTCGGTGCCGGCCGTATTTCGTTGGACTGGGGTAAATGCCTAGAACCTGAGGACTTCTGTCCGCTGCGATCCCTTAGAAAATTTTTGACAATGCGATCTTCAAGACTGTGGAAGGTAACAACCGCCAGGCGTCCGCCGGGC
>CAJQNR010000009.1 GCA_905479715.1 uncultured Sphingorhabdus sp. | reverse complement strand
GATACAGAGGGAAAAATGGTCGGGGAGACAGGATTTGAACCTGCGACCCCCTGTACCCAAAACAGGTGCGCTACCAGGCTGCGCCACTCCCCGACGCGCGCTTCCCCTAGGCGGTGCTTTTCGGAAAAGCAAAGGGTTTTTACGCTTCTTTTTGCCGCCGCTCGTCAAGTGAGCCATTCACGGCATTTAAAAAAATATGGTGGGCCCGGAGGGACTCGAACCCCCGACCTAGCCGTTATGAGCGGCCAGCTCTAACCAACTGAGCTACAGGCCCATATGAGCAGCTTTTTTCAGGCAAATCTCAATGGGATGGTGCGATAGCGGAAGCCGTCATGATTTGGCAAGACCGATCATCGCAATTCGTCAGATTGGTGAGAATGAGATGCTAGAGACTCGCAGCCGCCTGCAACAATTCGCCGATATCGACGGGCTTTACATTGCGGGCCTCAAGATGATCCAGAACCTCCCGCCACCAGTCGTAAAAGCTATCAAGATCTTCGGCGGTGCGCACATAAGGCGTATGACCGGGTGACAGCGAGGGAGAATGAAAAGAGAAAACCAGCAACCGCAAATCATCGTCCAGCGCGACGTCTATGGCTTCTTTCGTTTCCCGCGCAGAAATCCCTTCGGGAGTCAGCGGAATGCGTTCGAGCATCTTGCTGCGCGACAGCAGAGCATTGGCGAGCGGCGATTTTTCCATCAGCGCAGCCGCGAGTCCCGGCTGCTTGCGCAACAAACCCGAATAAACGGTCGTAAGCGGCATCTCGAGAAGCTTTTCGTCCCCGTTCCACCAGAAGGGCTCGGAGCCGATCGCCAGAAAATCGGGACCGCCCTCCCCGCTATAGTCGAAGCGCGGCCGGATGCTGCTGTCCATGACAAAGCCGTGCTTGACCAATAGGTCGACCGTATGCGGCCCGATGCCGTAGCGACCGGCACGATAGCTATTCGGCGTGATACCAACTTTATCGCGAATGGCATCGCGCAGTTCGACCAGCTTCTCTTCCTCCAGCTCTTTCGGCAAATTGCCGGCAAAGCTGTTGTGATCATTCACCCGCTCGTCGAATGGCGGATTGACCCAGGGGTGGAGATGCACACCGATGTCAGCTGTTTGCTGCTCGGCAACGGTCCTGAGGAACGCCACGGCCTCGTCATCCTTGATGATCGAATAGTCGATAAAATAGGTCGGCTTGACCTGATATTTCTCGATAAATTCCTGGAATTTCTGCAACATCGGCACGGTAACCGTCGTGTGGCCACCGCGCTGGAACGGGGCGCCCCAGTCAAATTCCTCTTCCGTATCAATTGAAATCAGGAAGCGTCGACCAAATTCTGCGGGCAATTGCACCGGACGATCAGGTCTGCGGATTTTTATCGGCTGATGTTCTTGAGCAGACATTTCAGACGGCTCCATTTTGCCTATTTTGACGTCAAACGATCACATTGTCGCAGAAGAACCTATTCCGATTCCGTCTCCCTTATGGTGATTTTGCTACCCGTCGCGGCAGGCAGGGTCAAGGCAATGTTATCCTGATTAATGGTCAGTGAACCGCCCGCTGCCTGTGCAAGGTTTCGCACCAGACGCAAGGAGAAGCCAAGTCCAAGCAACGAAGATTCGCTGCCGTCATCGTCGATTCCCTGCGATGGATCGAGCAATATGCTTTCGGCCGTATCCTTTATCCGCGAAGGCCGTGACAGCGTGAACTGGTTGGTCGGCTGCAGGCCGATCCGTGTCCGCAATTCGCCTTTCAGGATTTCACCATTTTCACAGGAAATGATCGCCGCCGACAATAAACGCGCAAAAATCCGTTCGACGGATTCGCCGTCCAGCGCAAATGGCCGGATTGGCTCCGCCTTGTTGATATTCAGTTCGACAGCCTTGCTCTGGGTCAGCCCCTGCAGCCGCTGCGTCATCCGCTCGAACAACCAGTCGGCCCTGGTGGTTCCGTTCGATTCGGGCAATTGCCCTGCATCGACCTTCACCGCGATATCGAGATCCTCGAACCCCGCCAGCAGGCGCCGCGCCTCATCCATGATGTTGCGCGCGAGCGAGCGATATTCAAAGGAAGCGGGGCCAAAAAGCTGCTGTTCGATAATTTCGCTGAAGCCGATCACCGCGTTGAGCGGCGTCCGCAGTTCGTGGATCAGTTGCTGGAGCTGCTCCCGCCGTTCGATATCAATACTGCGATGACCAGCATCCTCGGCAATATTCGGCCGCCGCATGATTCCGCGATATCCTTCGAACCGTCCGGTTTCATCGCTGAAGAACGGAATCGCGCTCATCCGCCAGTCACCGACCACGATGGATGCACCGCACAGGCGCATGCGGGCATTTTCCATCGGCATGCGCTGACGAAAGGCGGCAGCGCCATAGGCGTCCGGGCCAGGCCCTTCATCAAAGGCAGGCTGTGCGATGGTAACCCCGACAATAGCCCCTTTCGGAGGCCCTTCGGTCCAGACGATCGTCCCCGACTCATCGGTTTCAAATCGGATCGTCTCAAGCGTCTCAACAAAATAGCTCGTATCGCTGCCGCCGCTTGTCGCAGGTTGCGGCGTCTCGATGGTCCGTTTTTTCTGATAGTCGGCGATTTTTTCGACCAGCGCGCTGATCTGGGAGGCTTCGTCTTCCCCGCCAGAAGCCTCGGGCATATTTCGTTGCGGATCATCTTGCGATTTTTGGTCGGCACTGGCGCTGACTGGATGGGTCCCGTCCCGGGATGCCGAGGTAACCTCTTCCGGTTTGCTATCCGCAACCGTAAATCCCTTTAATTGCAATTGCGCCTGTGCGCGTTCGGACAGCCGTGGAAAAGCATCGGCGCATATTTCCGGCGAGAGGTCCGCAGCCGCGATCGCGGCATCGCAAACGGGATCGGTGTCGGCACTCAGATAAACCAGCAAGGGCGCCGACCGCAATCTGCCGTTCAGCGCCTGCACCGCCGCGATCCGGTCCGTTTCGGCGACCCGGTTGTGCAAATCGCGCAATCTGGTCAGTCCCGCTTGCACGTCCTGATTGCCCAGATCACCCGGTTTCTGGGCCAGCAAATCGATCACCTGTCGCCATTGCGTGGCAGCAGCCGGGCCTTCTGGCAGGCTCCCCTTGAGCACGGTGGTCAGGCGGTCATCGAAGCGCAATATTTGATCCTGAAAATCTTGGTTATTCACAACTGTTAACTGACCGATAACCTTTTCCCGAGGGGACTGGAAGCCATGAAAGTTTCGCGTCACAATGTGGGACATGGGAGAAAGCGTTGCTTGGCTGACTTATTATATTATACAGATTAAATGATTCGCGAACGGAAATTACATCCCATGGCTGATACAACCCTTGATGAAATTGATCTTAAAATCTTGCAGCGGCTCCAAACGGATGGCCGGATTACCAATGTTGAACTTGCCAATAGTGTCGGCTTAACAGCCCCTCCCTGTCTTCGTCGTATGCGCGCATTGGAAGAGGCAGATGTCATCAAATCCTATCACGCTGCGATCGATCCTGCCAAAATGGGCTATACGATCACTGTCTTTGCGATGGTTAGCCTGAAAAGTCAGGCCGAAATCGATTTGCAGGCGTTCGAAGACCATGTGCAAAAGCTGCCCGAAGTGCGCGAATGCTATATGCTGAATGGTGAAATCGATTTTATGTTGAAGGTGGTCGCCAAGGATCTCCAGCAATTCCAGAGTTTTCTGACCAGCCAGCTTACCTCGGCGCCAAATGTCGCCAGCGTAAAAACATCGCTCACCATCAGGTCGGCCAAACATCTGCCGGGCGTCCCGATCAATCAATAAAAAAGGGCGCCAGAAGCGCCCTTTTAATCCGTAAATCTATCGAAATCAGCTCGCTGGTTCCGCAGCAGCCGGAGCGGCTGGTGCCGCCGGCGCAGCTGGTTTTGATTGTTGGTCGATCCACGTCTGCCACATCTTGGCGAGCGGAGCGCGGGTTCCGGAAACTTTGGCAAATGCCTCATGTGCTGCTGCAAAATTACCGGCATAGGCTTCGGCTGTACCAATGCCCATATAGCCACGATTCATGTCAGATCCCGGTTTCGACAGACCTGATTTATAAAATGTCACGGCCTTGCCATAGTCCTTATACCCCAGCCAGACGTCGGCGAAATTCATCATCACCGAACTGCTCCCGGATCCGCGCACACCGGATGGATCGGATGGCAGAGACTGCTTGTCGGCAGCCATCTCACGGCGGGCCGGTGTAAGCAACTCGGCAATCATTGGACTGGTGGAACTGACAATTCCCTTCTGCTGTCCGTCTTCCAGTACGGCGACCACTTCACCAAACAGGTTTTTGCGCTGAGCTTCTTCGGCGAACTCTTTATAGTCGCCAGAGGTCTTGAGCGAACCGGTAGCTTTCATGAACCGCAATACTTCGAGATTTTGCACACTGTCGGCTTGCGATGTACGGCGACTTGCGGCCACTGCATCACCCCAGGAATCGCCGGACGGATAAGCCGATGCCCATCTCGCAGCCCAGGTCGAGTAGAGCCCCATATTACCGCTCGCCAACGCGCGATCGCGAGCCAGACGGTACCAGCTTTCCGGAGCCTTGGTTCCGGACGCATTGGCGTTGTTGAGAATTTCATCCCATTTTGCCAAGCCTTCAACATGCATATTTCTCTTGAAATAGGTCTCCGCCAGCAAGGGTTCAATATTATTCTGGCGATAGCCAAGATCATAGGCCGCCTGGAACCATTTTGCGGCGTCTGCCCAGCGGTCGGCGCCATAAGCGAAATTACCGGCAAAAAAGTTGAATGCAGGCAATTGCTCCGCTCCGGTCCGGCCACTGTCCAGTGACGCGATAATCCCTTTTTCCTGCAAGCCGGTGTCTTTCAACGTACCGCCGAGCTGAATAGCCAACTGACCGGCAATATAGCGATCATCCGGCGCCAGGGTTTCGGCAAGCAGCGCTTCGACCAGCGGCTTTGCGGTGGCAGGGGTATCCGAACCCATGGCCTTTTGAATTTCAGCCACTTTTGGCCGTACTTCTTTGCTAATTTTGATTTCTGACTTTTTTTCCTTTTTCTTCTGGGCTGCCTGGGCATCCTGCGGCATCGCCGTCAGTGCCAGCGTGCCGGCAGTCGCCAACGCAACGGCCATGGAAAAATGAGATAAAAAACGCATGTATATCCTCCGGATGATTATTATATGGGAGAAACGAGTTCCCCGGAATATGGTTGCACCACACACTCTTGGCCTTATTACCAAGCTTTCACCTATTTCCTAGAGGGAATCCGCTGAATAGATGTTGAACAGTGGCAACCGCATCCCTCCCATCTCGTATAATGAGGTAAAATCGCGTGCTTGCAATTATTTCTCCCGCCAAATCCCTTGATTTTGAATCCGCCATTCCACCGGTTGCACCATCCGAAAATCGCTTTCCCGCAGAAACGGAAAGGCTGGCCAAAGCCATTGGCAATCTGACCACAAAGAAATTGAAGGAGATCATGCCGGTTTCCGATAATCTGATCGCGCTCAACCGGCGGCGGTACAGCGATTTTTTCACGCAACCCGAGCGGCCAGCGATCTATGCCTATAATGGCGACGTCTATACCGGTTTCGAGGCGGCCAGCATGGGTGAGGAAGCGATGGCCTTTGCCCAGGATCATCTGCGAATCCTGTCTGGCCTTTATGGCTTACTCCGTCCCCTCGACCCGATCCGCCCCCACCGTCTGGAAATGGGCACAAAATGGGCGCCGCGCTACAACAAGCTGACCGACTTCTGGAAAGACAAGATTGCGGGCGCCC
>CAJQNR010000008.1 GCA_905479715.1 uncultured Sphingorhabdus sp. | reverse complement strand
CCCGAGTTTCAGTCAGGCGGTTATATTGGCGCAGAGAGCCAGTTGACTCCGGACAATATTGACCGCTTTTACAACGTCGTGGATCTGATTGCGAAGGACTTGCGGCAAAACCCGGTCAGCGCGGATGAGTTGCAGCGCGTGGTGGAACCCCTGCGCCAGCTTATAGCCCGGGCGAGCAGTGGCAACAGTTTCTGGATGAGCCAGATGGAGGGGGCGGTCTTCAATCCACAGAAATTTGTCGCCCTGCAGACTCTGCTTACTGACTACACCGTCATAACCCCGGAAGAAGTGCAGGCACTGGCCGTCAAATATCTTGATGACAGTAAAAAATGGAAGCTTGCAGTCCTGCCGGAATCGAAACAGGCTGCGGCCAATGACAACGATCCGGTGGCGCGACCAAAAGAGGGTGCGGCGAGCAACTAGATCGAATCGACCAGCGCCAGTATCTGATCGTTGGTAGGACGTTTCTTGAAATCGCCGGATACGGATTTTGCGATGATTTCGCCCTTTTGGTTGATTATAAAAACCGAAGCGTAGGGGACGCCAACGGCGCGACCGTCTGTATATTGCGGATCACGCAAGCCAAAGCCATCAATCACCGCCGACGGTTGATCGGACAGCATCTGATATTGCAACATCTGGTTTTCCGAGAAGCGGTCCTGTTTGTCAGGGCTGTCGTAAGAAAGCCCGTAGAGATTATAGCCACGCTCCTTGAGATCATCGACAATCGCGTTGATCGATTTCAATTGGGTCTGGCAATAGGGGCACCATTCGACCGACCGGGTAAAGACGATGAGGGCAGGGCCGTTCTCCAGAATTTTTCCGAGGCTCGTTTCGCCGCCCGTGGTCTGCAGACTGGCCGCAAGCGGTGCCTGTTCACCAACCGCTAGGCCGGCATCAATACTTTCCGCCGCGGTAATCGGAGCTACGACCGTCTCCCGTTTATTCTCGACCTGCTCGGTGGTTTTCGCGCCATCGTCAGGAGCGGGTTCGGAACAGGCCGACAGGGTGACTGCGGCGACCGATGAAAACAAGAGGGCGGTTCGCTTCATGATAGTCTCCATCTGATTATCTTTGTCACCATTCGCGTTTCACAACGATTTCGTTACAGCTGCCAAATTAGCCTTATGATGATCTTCTCGTTTCATGCCATATCGGGACCGGGATAGCATCATCACAGGATATATTTGGACAGATCGGTATCTTTGGCGACATCGGAAAGTTGTTTGTCGACATAAGCCGCGTCGACGGTAATTTCTTCGCCGGCCCGGTCTTCCGCATTGAAGCTGATCTCTTCGAGCAGTTTTTCCATGACGGTCTGGAGGCGGCGAGCGCCAATATTTTCAACCGTCTCGTTCACATTTGCTGCGATTTTGGCCAGCGTGGTGATCGCATCTTCGGTGATGTTGATCGTGACATCTTCGGTGCCGAGAAGAGCAATATATTGCTCGGGCAAATTGGCTCTGGTTTCGGTCAATATCCTGACGAAATCCTCTTCGGTCAATGCCCGCAATTCCACCCGGATCGGCAAGCGGCCCTGTAGTTCGGGCAGCATGTCGCTGGGCTTGGAGATGGAAAAGGCACCCGACGCGATGAACAGGATATGGTCCGTTTTCATCGGGCCATATTTGGTGGCGACCGTCGTTCCCTCAATCAGCGGCAGTAGGTCGCGCTGGACGCCCTCCCGGCTGACCGATCCACCACGCACATCACTCACCGCGATCTTGTCGATTTCGTCCAGGAAGACAATACCATTGGATTCTGCATCGGTTATGGCTGCGCGCGAAATATCATCGTCGTCAAGACGCTTGTCGGATTCTTCCTCGACCAGCTTATCCCAGGCATCAGCCACGCGCATTTTCCTGCGCTTGAGCCGGTTTTGGTTGAATGCCTTGCCCATCATGTCGGACAGGTTGATCATGCCGACCTGGCCGCCCATGCCGGGAATATCCATCGGCATATTCGGCGTATCTTCGACTTCAATCTCGATCTCGGTATCGTTCATATGATTGTCGACCACCCGTTGGCGAAAGCTTTCCCGTGTGGCTTCGCTCGCGCTCTCGCCGCAGAGAACATCGAGTAGCCGTTTCATTGCCGCTTCCGCCGCAGCATCGTGCACCGCGAGACGTCGACGCTCGCGTTCCAGCCGCACTGCCTCTTCGGCGAGATCGCGGGCAATTTGCTCGACGTCACGGCCGACATAGCCAACTTCCGTAAATTTCGTGGCTTCGACCTTGATAAATGGTGCATCCGCGAGTTTCGCGAGGCGCCGAGAAATTTCTGTTTTACCGCAACCCGTGGGCCCGATCATCAGGATGTTTTTGGGAGTCACTTCGTCGCGCAGTTCGGCAGGCAGTCTCTGACGGCGCCAGCGGTTGCGCAAGGCGACGGCTACAGCGCGTTTTGCTTCCTTCTGTCCGATAATATGTTCATCCAATGCCTTTACAATGGCTTTGGGGGTCAGGTTCGCCTGCATATTATTTTCTCTTCATTCTTGATTGTTACCGGTCCGACAGAAATCAGCTTTCGCTTTTGAGCGTTTCAATCGTAACCTGATCATTGGTGTAGACACAGATTTCCGCCGCGATCTCCATGGCTTTTTTGGCCAGTTTTTCGGCGTCTTTCTCATAGTCCATCAAGGCGCGGGCCGCCGAGAGCGCAAAATTCCCGCCTGAACCGATGGCCGCGATGCCTTCGTTCGGTTCCAGCACGTCGCCATTGCCGGTGAGGATCAGCGTGATGTCCTTGTCCGCCACGATCATCAGGGCTTCCAGATTGCGGAGATATTTGTCGGTGCGCCAGTCTTTTGCCAATTCGACGGCCGCGCGCATCAACTGTCCGTTGTGACGCTCCAGTTTCGCCTCAAGTCGCTCGAACAGGGTGAAAGCATCAGCCGTCGCACCGGCGAACCCGCCGATCACGGATCCGTCGTGCAATTGCCGAACCTTTCGTGCGTTCCGTTTCATCACGGTTTGTCCCATGGAGACCTGACCATCGCCTATGACGACGACTTTGCCATTTCTCCGCACCGATAATATTGTCGTGCCGTGCCATTGCACCAGGCCATGTTGCTGATTTTCTGTCATGAAAAGAGATATGGGTAATCACTTCCCAATGTGCAACCAAAGGCTTGATATCCGCAGATTATGATGTCGATTTTGTTGTCAAATATCAGGCTTCTGGTTTGTTTGAGGCAAAAAAAATGGCGGCCGTTTGGCCGCCATCTTTAAATTTTCTATCTGAACGAATTCAGGGGCTGGTTGGCGTATCGTCGCTGCCGTCGGCTGCGATGATGATGCCACCGATCACTGCTGCTGCTGCGAGCAGAGCAATGATGATTCCCGAGCTGCCTTCAATGTTGTTTTCATTTTCAACAGTTGCACCGGTACGGGCAACGGAAGAAACAGGCTGAACAGCCTGTGCAAGAACGGGTGCGCTTACAAGCGACGCGGCTGCTGCTGCAGCCATTCCAATTTTACCGAAACGCATAATTTGCTCCTTCAGGGTTTCGCATTTCACTCAATACGAAGGCGGCATTGGCATAATAGGGCTTTGGAATCAACAATGTTATCGTTTTGAAATGGTGATTTGGAGAATTAGTTGCAAAGATCACACAGGTTGCAATCGGCCAATAGCCGGCTGGTTTCAGTCAGGTTGAAACACAGATAGTTAACATCATCCGCGAATTGTTCCGAAAAAGCCCGCATTTGGGGGACTGTTCCGATTCAAGACGTTAACCATAAGCGTAAATTTCACGCTGGAAAATATAGATAACAAATTGTTAACTAGCGGGCATGGACAGAGAGCAGTTATTGATTTTGACTTCGCGGAACGACGGCATGGGGCATCCCTTTCGCCAAAGCCTGCCGGTCGAGAAGATGCAGATCACGGGAAAAACCGATGTTTCGGAAGCATCCGCAACACCCAGAGGTCAGCTAGGAGAAGATGTCAGCCTGTTCCTGCTGAGCTTCCTCGCTTTTTTCACCGCATTTTATACATTTATTTTCTGATTTAGCGACCGGTGGTCGTTCAGTCGCATGCGCGATGAAGTTGCTGACCAAGCCATGCCGCTACCAGACACATGGCAGCGACCAGCAATAGCTGTTCGGTGGTTGAAACACCCAGCATGCTGAGTCCGATTGCGGCGAGTGCCCCAAATACCATGCAGCCGGAGTTGACCACATTATTGGCGGCGATGGTGCGGGCGGTCTGGCTGATATCAACCGTAGTGGTCAGAAAGGCATATAAGGGAACGACGAACATGCCGCCAAAGATCGAAACGCCGCCGAGAGTCGCTAGCAGCGACCAGGCGCCGTCATGGACGATGAACGTCCTGAACGTGTAAAGGTCGCCGTCCGGCAACCCCTCCCAACTGCGTGTTATGAAGTAGAGAATCAGGACGAAAACGCCCATCATTATAACGCTCACCGGCGCAAAACGTGCCGAAACTTCGCTTTTTAGCAATCGGTTCACCAGGATCGATCCGATTGCGATTCCGATTGAGAATACGCCCAGGAAGAGGCTTGCGACTTGCGGCGTCGCCGTCAGTACATTTTCCACCAGCGGCGGGAACTGGATGATCAGAACCGATCCGATCGTCCAGAAAAAGCTGATCGCGATAATCGCCAGATATAATTTGCGGACATGCAAGGTCGCAGAGATCAGCTGGATCGACGAACGGACAAAGTTGAAATCGATTTTCTCCACGTCTTTTTGCGCAGGCGCCGGTGGCATGAACTGGGCGGCGATGCGACCAATCAACGCTACCAGGAAAACCGTGACGATCGCAATCTCGACGCCATTTCCGTTACGGTCGATGATGATGCCACCCAAAATGGTGCCGGCAAGAATTGCGATATAGGTTCCCGCTTCGACGAGCCCGGTTCCGCCGAGGACTTCGTCTTTCTGCAAATGCTGCGGAAGCACTGCATATTTGATCGGACCAAAAAAAGTCGATTGTAATCCGAGAAGGAACAAGGCGATCAGCATGACCGGAATCGAATGCCACCAAAGCCCGACCCCGCCGATTACGGCAATGAATATCTCCAGCGTTTTTACCAGTCGCGTGATTCGCGCCTTGTCATAATTATCCGCCAACTGTCCGGCGAGAGAGGAAAACAGGAAAAAGGGCAGGATGAAGAGACCGGACGCAAGGGCGTTGAACGCAAAATCCTCCGATTCACTTTCGTAGATCCCGTATGTCACCAAAATGACCATCGAGAATTTGAACAGATTGTCGTTAAACGCTCCCAGCAACTGCGTCAGGAAGAGCGGTAAAAACCGTCTTGTCCGCAGCAAATGCGCAGTATTTTGCATAAAATGGAAATCTCTTTTTGAGCGAAAAAGTGAATGTCATCCTATCCTTAGCCCACTGAGCCGCCGCGTCAAAGCGAATGACGGGCGGGTGCACCATCTAATTCCGTCCCATCGGGTTGAAACGATTTTCATTTGGCGAAAATCTGTTTATGCGTTGGGTGCGATGCTGAACCTGCCCAATATTTTAACGCTCTCACGTATATTCGCGGTGCCGATTCTGGTTTTTCTGCTTTGGCCGAATTTTTCCGTGGAGCGATCGCAACCACTGCCGATCGACTATCTGCTGACCTTCGGACTCTATTGTCTGATGGCGGTTACCGACTATTTCGACGGCTATCTTGCACGATCGCAAGGGACCGTATCCAAGCTCGGGATTTTTCTCGATCCCATCGCCGACAAGATCATGGTCGCGGCGGTTGTACTGATGCTGATATTTACGCGGGATATCAACGGATGGCATACGATAGCAGCCATCGTGATATTGCTACGCGAAATCATGGTGTCCGGCCTGCGGGAGTTTCTAGCCGGTTTGCAGGTCAGTGTTCCCGTTTCGCAATTGGCCAAATGGAAAACCGGATTTCAGATGATTTCCCTCGGTGCGCTGATACTGGCGGGCGGGTTGCCGCATTTCCCCATCGTTCAGACGGTTGGTCTTTGGACCCTCTGGGCTGCAGCGATTTTGACCCTGATCACCGGATGGGATTATCTCCGCGTCGGTTTGAAGCACATGGACTGATGAACCGTTCGATTAACCTTGTTTATTTCGCCTGGGTGCGGGAACGGCTCGGCCGCGACGAGGAAACGATTCGACTGGGCGAGGAGGTCGGAACGATCGGCGATGTCCTCGATATCCTCAAGGCGCGCGGCACTGCCTATGCAGAGGTTCTGTCCGATAGCGAAAAATTGCGCTTCGCGCTCGATCAGGATTACGGGACCGCCGCATCAACCATCGGTTCTGCTCGGGAACTGGCAATTTTTCCGCCGGTTACCGGGGGATGATAAAGGTCGAAGTCGGGCCTGCCGATTTTGATATCGGCTCCGAGACGCTCGACGTCTCGCGACAGGGTGGTGGTGCGATAGCCAGTTTTGTCGGTCAGGTCCGGGATGACGGCAATCTGAAAACGCTCGAACTGGAACATTATCCGGCCATGACGCAGAAGGCGCTGCAGGAAATTGCCGAGACCGCGCGATCCGGTTGGCCGCTCCATGCGGTGACGATCATCCACCGGGTCGGCAAGCTGTCCGTGGGCGAGAATATAGTGCTTGTTGTCACCGGCTCCGATCATCGGGAAGCCGCGATAGAATCCTGTTCTTTCATCATGGACCGGTTGAAAACCGTGGCACCGTTCTGGAAGAAAGAAACCCGCGCAGACGGCGCGACAAAATGGATCGAAGCGCGTGACTCAGATCGTGCGGCAGCGGAGAAATGGAAGAAATAGAGTAGCGGTCTAGGATTGCGCTTTGGACGACCAGCTCTGTGCTCCCTTCATGATTTCCGCCAGCAACTGAAACTCGCTGCGCCGCGGACTGTTGGTTCGCCATACCAGCGCGATGTCCCGGGTCGCATTGTCGGATTTCAAGGGTCTGGCCACGATATTGGTGTGATTCAGAATGCCGGCATCAATCGCCATTTTGGGCAGCAGAGTCAGGCCCAGACCATTGTCTACCATTTGGACGAGCGTGTGGAGCGAGGTCCCCATCATCCGGGCAGAAGCCCTCAGTTCGGGGCGATTGCAGGCCGCAAGCGCATGATCCTTGAGGCAATGTCCGTCCTCAAGCAGCAGCAGCCGCGTCTCGTCGATGGCAGCGGGATCAACCTGCTCGGGGGGATCGCGCGGATCATCTTTGGGAAAGGCCACGAATATCTCGTCGCTGAACAGGACTTCGCTTTCGACGTCGCCGCACGGGAAGGGCTGCGCCAGCAAGACGCAATCGGCATGACCATGGTGGAGGGAATCACAAGCAGCCTGACTGGTTTCTTCTTTCAGATATAGTTTGAGTTCCGGTCGCTCCTTGCGCAACTGGGGCAACAGACGGGGGAGCAGGAAGGGCGCGATTGTCGGAATGACACTCATCCGGATATCGCCAGCCAGCGGCTTGCCCGCGGAGCGGGCCATTTCCGAAAGTTCTTCCGCCTCGCGCAGGATGCGATAGGATTTTTCCACCATCTGGTTGCCCAGTTCCGTGAAACGGACAACCCGGCGCGTACGCTCCACCAGAACGATATCGAGCAAGGCCTCCAGTTCCTTTATCCCGGCCGACAGGGTCGACTGGGTGACGAAGCAGGATTCTGCCGCTTTGCCGAAATGGCCATGTTCCTTCAGCGCCACAAGATATTGCAATTGTTTGAGCGTAGGCAAATATGTCGACATTATCGATACTTTCGATCAGTGTTCAATCTTTAATCTACTATAGTGATTATTAGCCATTTGAAAAGTCCCCCAAATATCGGTTTCGAGAAAAGACTGGAAATCCCGGCACCGCGTGCCTATTTTGAATTCTTCGTAATATCCGGAGAATATATCTATGTTTCGGGAACTGGGCGCATATCTGGATTCCATCAAAGTTCGCGATCCGGCCCCGCGATCACGCTGGGAGGTGCTGCTATATCCGGGTGTTCTGGCTATCGGCCTGCACCGCTTGGCGCATTGGCTGTTCAAGGGGGAACTCTATTTCTTCGCCCGGTTGATCAACCATATCTCGCGATTTTTTACCGCCATCGATATTCATCCCGGTGCCAAAATCGGTCGCCACCTGTTCATTGATCACGGCTTTACCGTCATCGGTGAAACCGCGGAAATCGGTGATAATGTGACAATCTACCAATGTGTCACGCTGGGCGGTACCAATCCAACCAACGGCGTTGGGGGCAAGCGCCACCCGACCATCGAAGATGACGCGATATTGGGATCCGGTGCGCAGGTGCTGGGCCCGATCACCGTCGGCAAACGGGCGCGGGTAGGGGCCAATGCGGTTGTAACCCAGGACGTGCCGGAAGGCGCCACTATGGTTGGTGTCCGGGCACGACCGACATTGGTTGAGGCAAAGGATTATCAGAAGGACTTTGTTCCCTATGGAACGCCGTGCAGCGAGATTTTCGACCAGTCGACGCAAAAGCTGGAAATCCTGCAATGCGAAATGGAGCAGTTGCAGAAACGGATCGCCGCGTTCGCCGACGAACGGAAACCGGATGACAAAAAGACAGCGACAAAGGGGCGTGATCGCGCTTGATGCGTTATAGCGGATCCAATGTTTCGGCTTTTCCGCAGCGTGACGCTGGGGCTCAGGTCGGTTTTGAGCGCCGGGAACTCGAACGGATTCTCAATCTATACGGTCGGATGGTGGCCGCCGGTCACTGGAAAGATTATGCCATGGACATGCGCCGTGATGTCGCGATTTTCGCGGCCTTCCGTCGCGCATCGGAACGACCGCAAATACGGATCGAGAAACGTCCGGCGGATCGCAATCGTCAGGGAATCTGGTCTTTGCACGGCGAGCAGGGGCAGGTCTTGAAACGCGGTCACGACCTTGCCGGCGTGCTGGCACCGGTCGAGCGCAAATTGATGAAACTGGTCACCGAATAGAAAGCCGGGTCCGGTGCAATGCACCAGAGCGGCTGTAACCTAGGCCGCTATCGCATCCGTATCAAGCGCATAGCCCGCCGATCGGACGGTGCGAATGATGTCGGCCCCGCCATTGGCGTTGAGCGCCTTGCGGAGCCGTCTGATATGGACATCGACGGTGCGCAATTCGATATCGCTATCTTGACCCCAAACGCTGTCGAGCAACCGCTCGCGAGAGAAAACCCAGTTCGGATGCTCGAGAAAATGGCGGAGCAGGCGGAATTCGGTCGGGCCCAGCGAGATTGTATCGCCGTCGCGTTTAACCCTGTGACCCACGGTATCCATTTCCAGATCGCCGAAGGTCAGTTTTTCGCCCGCCAGGGCAGGGCGCACACGGCGCAACACAGCCTTGACCCGCGCGATGAGCTCGCGCGGACTGAACGGTTTGGTGATATAGTCATCCGCTCCGGTTTCCAGTCCGCGGATCTTGTCTTCCTCTTCACCGCGGGCAGTGAGCATGATGATCGGAATATTGGCTGTTTCCGACGATCGGCGCAGGCGTCTGCAGACTTCGATCCCGGACAGGCTTTCGAGCATCCAGTCGAGCAGGATCACATCGGGACGATGTTCCTGAACCAGCAAAAGCGCTTCCTCTCCATCGGTCGTGTGGATGACATCATATTCTTCTTTTTTGAAGTTCCACGACAGGAGTTCCGCCAGCGCGGCGTCATCTTCTACAAGCAATAATTTAGCATTTGGCATCAGTCGGCCTCGTCACTTAGGGCATCATCAAGCGGGGTTGCCGGATTTTCTCCGCGGGTACGCTCCGGCATTGGTTCACCGGTGGCTGCAAAATAGACCATCTCGGCAACATTGGTGGCGTGATCGCCGATGCGTTCAAGGTTCTTGGCGATAAACAGGAGGTGGGCTGCTTCGCCAATATCCTTGGGATTCTCGATCATATGGGTGATCACGGCACGAAAAATGCTGTTGTAGAAATCATCGACGATCTGGTCGCGCCGGTTGACCTCCATCGCCAGTTCCGCATCGCGCCGGGCAAAAGCATCAAGCGCGTCACGGACCAGTTCGCTGGCAATTTTCGACATTGATGGAAGCAGCGAAATCGGCGTCAGCCGGGATGTCTGGGTGACAATCGGAACGCGCTTGGCGATATTTTTTGCATAGTCACCGATACGCTCGACCACGCCGGATATTTTGAATGTTGCAATCAATTCCCGCAGGTCATCGGCCATCGGTGCCCGCAGCGCGATCGTCTGGAACGTCAGTTCGTCGATCCGCTTCTCGAGATCGTCGATCAATTTGTCTTCCCGGACAACTTCGGCCGCCAATTCCAGATCACTGTTCTCCAGTGCACGCATCGCCTTGGATATCGCCTGCTCGCTGCGTCCGCCGATTTCCGCAACCATGCCACGCAACTGGTTGATGTCGGAATCGAAGGCTTTGACGGTATGCTCTGTCCCACTATTGGCCATGTCTTTTTCCTAATCTTCTCAAGGTCAGCCGTAGCGACCGGTGATATAGTCCCGCGTTTTTTCTTCGCGCGGATTGGTGAATATATCGGTTGTATCACCATATTCTACCAGTGTTCCGAGATGGAAGAATGCAGTTTTCTGCGATACGCGCGCGGCTTGCTGCATATTATGCGTCACAATAACGATAGCATATTTCCCGCGCAATTCATCGATCAGTTCTTCGATCTTCGCAGTGGCGATAGGATCGAGAGCCGAACAGGGTTCGTCCATCAGGATCACTTCGGGATCGACAGCGACAGCGCGTGCGATACACAGCCGTTGCTGCTGACCACCGGACAATGCCGTGCCGCTGTCCTGCAACCGGTCCTTCACTTCGCCCCAAAGCCCGGCGCGTTGCAGCGAGGATTCCACGATATGATCGAGTTCGTCCTTGCTCGTGGACAAACCGTGAATGCGCGGACCATAAGCAATATTGTCATAGATGGATTTGGGGAAAGGGTTGGGCTTTTGAAACACCATACCCACCCGTGCGCGCAATTGGACAACATCCATTTGCGGGGCATAAATGTCGTCGCCCTCCAGCCTGATCTCGCCGGTGACCCGCGCGATCGGAATGGTGTCGTTCATCCGGTTCATGCAGCGCAAGAAAGTTGATTTACCGCAGCCGGACGGGCCGATAAACGCCGTGACATTATCCATGCTCACGTCAATCGATAGATTCTTGATTGCCTGTTTCTCACCGTAGAAAACATCGACATTGCGTGCCGTCATCTTGGGCGCGTCCGTTCCGTCGGGCGTATTTGTTGGCGCCGAATCTGTCATATCTAGGCTTTCACTCGGTTCTTGCATTTTCTGATCTTCATTCATCGGGCCGTCTACCAACGGGTTTCAAAGCGATTGCGCAGGTAAATGGCTAGCGCGTTCATGGTCAGGAGGAACAGCAACAGC
>CAJQNR010000007.1 GCA_905479715.1 uncultured Sphingorhabdus sp. | reverse complement strand
AAATAATGGCGCCCAGCGCCACGGCCAATATCTGGAGCAGATAGATGCGAAATATCATCGCGCTGTCCGCGCCGAGAATTTTGAGCGTGGCAATTGCGCCTTGTTTGCCGCGCAAATAGGAAGCGACGCCGTTGCCGACGCCAATGCCGGCGATTACCAGCGATGCAAGTCCGACCAGAGTCAGAAACTGACCCATGCGTTCGATGAACCGCCGGGTGCTGGGCGCACCATCATCCCGTGTCTTCACTTCCCATGACGCATTGGGAAATTTTTCGGTGAGTTGGTCCGCGATTTCGCCGGGGTCAGATGTTGGCGGCAGTTTGACGCGATATTTGCTCTCGAACAGGCTGCCCGGCTGGAGCAATTGGGTGGCGCGCAGGCTGTCGAGTGAAGTGATCGCCACGGGGCCGAGCGACAGGCCTTCGCTGAGCCGGTCGGGTTCCTCGGCAATGATACCGGAAATGGTGAAACTGGCCTCACCAAAGGCGATTTGGTCGCCGATCTCCAGCGACAGGCGCTGCATCAGGGCAGGGGTGACGTAGATTTCCTGCGGCGCTGGCGCAGAGACTGTTTCGCCAGTTTCGAGCGTGAACGTGCCGTATAAGGGGTAGGCCGCGTCGACGCCCTTCAACTCGACCAGTTGCGTGTCGCTGCCGTCCGGCAGGCGCGCCATCGCCTGCATTCGAAGCGTTTCCGATAGCGTCCCCGCTTCCCGCATGGCCGCAAGTTCTTCGCTGGTCGCTTCGCGCTGGGCAACCGCGATCTCCAGATCGCCGCCCAGGATGGCCTGACCGCGATTGGCCAGTTCTTCGGTAATCGCATCGGTCAGGCTGCCAATGGCGGCCAGCGTCGCAACGCCGAGAAACAGGCAGATGATCAGCAGCCGCAATCCGGCAAACCGTCCGCGCAAATCGCGGCGGGCAATCGTCCATGCCTTGCCCAGTTCAGCGCTCACGCGGCGCTATCCCGTTCGATCAGTCCGTCCCGCAATTCGATGATCCGGTCACAGCGTTTTGCCAGTTCGGGATCATGAGTGATGATCAGCAGGGTCGCTGCGGTCGCTTTCTGGCGATCGAACAGCAAGGTGATGATTTTATCGCCTGTGGTGCCATCAAGATTGCCCGTCGGTTCGTCTGCAAAGATGATCGTCGGTCGCGATGCCATGGCCCGGGCGATAGCCACGCGCTGTTGCTCGCCCCCGGATAGCTGGGTCGGATAATGGCCGAGACGGTCGCCGAGACCCACTGCCGTCAATTCTTTCGCCGCGATCTCAAACGGGTCGGGCTGGCCGTCCAGTTCGAGTGGCACTGCAACATTTTCCAGCGCCGTCATCGTCGGCAACAGGTGAAAGGCCTGCAGGACAATCCCGACCCGGCCGCGGCGTGCAACTGCCAACTCATCCTCGTTCATCGTGCCGAAGTCGGCGCCGGCAATATTCACTTCCCCGCCGCTGGCCCGTTCGAGACCGGACAGAATCGCCATCAACGAGGATTTTCCCGAACCCGAAGGGCCCAGCAAGGCAATCGTCTTTCCCTCTTCGATCTGCAGATCGATTCCGCGCAATATGTCGACCCGCGCATCTCCTTCCCCCAAAGACAGGGTGACATTCCGGGCTGCAATGGCAATATGGGGTTCAACTGCGGCGGCGTCGCTCGGTGCGGCGTTTTTCTGGATCATGTGGGTAAGGATATCCGATGTTGAAGAATTTATTTGTATATGGGTTCACGCTGGCATTTCTGCAACTTTTGATCGCTTGTGGTCCCGCGCCGGAAGAAGGACAAGCTGTTCCTGAGGACGTAGAAACGATCTCGACGGAAACCGGCGGCGATCAAACGGCAGAAGCAAAAGAGGCCGAAATCCTGATCGTGGCCTTTGGCGACAGCCTCTATGCCGGCTATGGTCTGGAGCAGACTGAAGGCTTTGCGCCGGATCTGCAGGCGGCTTTGACAAAGGCCGGCAAAGACGTTCGGGTGCACAATGCCGGGGTGTCGGGTGATACCACCGCTGCAGGGCTGCGGCGGATGGATTTCGTGCTCGATAGCCTGTCGCGAAAACCGGATCTGGTGATATTGGGACTGGGCGGCAATGATCTGCTTCGCGGCCTGAAACCGGCAGATACGCGCGCCAATATGGAAGCGATGGTCCAGAAGCTGCAAGATCGCGATATCCCCGTCATGCTGACCGGCATGTTGGCTCCGCCCAATCTGGGGGCGGCTTATAGCGACGAATTTAACGTCATTTACCCCGCGCTCGCCAAGAAATATGATGTCGCGCTCTACCCGTTCTTCATGGATGGAGTTGTCGGGCATCCCGAGCTTTTCCAGGCGGACGGGCTCCATCCCACCGCCGCGGGTATCGATATCATCGTTGGAAAAATTGCACCGCAAGTGGCGGAATTGCTCGAAGACTGAGCATCGCAGAAAATGGAAGATTTGGAAGCATGTTGCACCGAAACGGAAAAACTGTATTATTTACATAATACAGCAGTTGAAACGCTTGAAAAACGTGGCATTTGCATCCATTTATAGAGAAAGCTCCGCACTGGTGTCGGGGCAGGGAGGCTGAACAACATGGCGACCGAAACAATCACTGCGACCGAAGATCTGAAATTGACCCCGCCGGAGCCGGTGGCTGCTGTTGCGCCCGAAAAAGCCGCTGGCCTCGTGCCGGTGGGTGACGAGATAAAGTCGAAACTGGAAGAAAAAGTGGACAGTTTTATCGACGATTTGATCGCCCAGGACGAAAACAGCCCCGAATTCGGCAAAAAAGTGGACCAGATTACCAATATGGGCCGCAAGGAAATCGCCGAAGCCGCGGGCCAGTCCAACCGCTTTCTTGATCGTCCGATCCGGTCGATGGACGAAGAAAGCGGGATCGGTTCCGATCTCGCGGAACTGCGCCGTACGGTTGAAGACCTCGATCCCGGCAAGCGCGGCAACCTGACCGCCAAGCGGAAACTTTTTGGAATCATTCCGTTCGGCAACAAGATGCGCAATTATTTTGACGGCTATAAGAGCGCGCAGGGCCATATCGGCTCGATCCTCGACCGGCTTCGCTCGGGCAAGGACGAGCTTTTGATGGACAATGCGGCGATTGATGTCGAACGCAAGAATCTCTGGGCGGCGATGGGGCGGCTGGAGCAGATGATCCATGTCTCCAAGGTCATGGACCAAAGGCTGGAAGACAAGGCGGCCGAGCTCGACGCCACTGATCCGGCCAAGGCCAAGGCGATCCGCGAAAGCGCGCTTTTCTATGTCCGGCAACGCACACAGGATCTGCTGACCCAGATGGCGGTAACCGTGCAGGGTTATCTCGCGCTCGATCTGGTCAAGCGCAATAATGTCGAACTGGTCAAGGGCGTCGACCGGGCCAGTACGACAACGGTGGGCGCGCTGCGCACCGGTGTGACCGTGGCTCAGGCGCTAACCAACCAGAAGCTGGTTCTTGACCAGATTACTGCACTCAATACGACAACGGCGGGTGTGATCGACAGCACCAGCGAAATGCTGAAAAACCAGACCGGCCAGATTCACGAACAGGCTGCGTCGTCGACCATCCCGCTGGAAACGCTGCAACGCGCCTTCCAGAATGTCTATGACACGATGGACAATATCGACACGTTCAAGCTGAAAGCACTGGAGAATATGAAGGCGACGGTCAATTCGCTGTCCGGCGAGATCGAAAAGTCGAAAGGCTATATCGCCCGATCAGAAGGGCAGGCGAAGGCGCAGCTGGAGGCACCGGCCGAAAATCCCTTGTCGGCGCTGGAGGAATAGAAGTCAGTGGCCGAAACCAATCAGGAAATATTGGCGGGTGCGACGCGGGCGCTCCGGGATTCGCAATTTCGCCGCTCGATCGGCAATCGTTCTCACCAGCTGAAGCGCGGGCATTTTCTCAAAAAGCTTGGCCGCGCCGCTATGTGGACGGTCGGCGTGCTGGTCGGTGCCAGCATTGTCGGCGGGATATTGAGCGGTATCGGTTTCTGGGGCGTGATGATTTCCGCTGGATTGATTGGCGGCGGTATCTGGGCCGCGATGAAATTTCCGAAAATGAAGATGCCGACGCCCGAGACGATCATGAAATCCGATCTGAAATCGCTCGCCGGGAAGACAGAAATCTGGCTGGAAAACCAGCGTCCCGCCCTGCCGGCACCTGCGGTCCAGATCGTAAATGGCATCGGCGTCCAGCTGGATATGTTGTCACCGCAACTGAACAAGCTCAACGAAGGCGATGCCGCCGCATATGAGGTGCGCAAGCTGGTGGGCGAACATCTGCCCGAACTGATCAACGGCTATCGCGCGATTCCCGTCTCGATGCGGACCAAGGCAACCGACAGCGGCAAATCACCGGATGAACAGCTGATCGGCGGACTGTCGCTGATCGAAAAAGAGATTTCCGGGATTACCCAGCAGATTGCCAAGGGCGATATCGACAATCTCTCGATCCGCGGTCGCTATCTTGAACTCAAATATGACCAGAATGCCGAAGCGGAATAGACTGGCCCAGGGAGTTTTTCCTGAATATTGAAGGGTGGCAGGCCGGCCCGAGCTAAGCGGGCGGACCCTGGGTCAGTTGCTGGAATACCGAAAGCCGGTCAGCGACCTGCCAGTGCCCGCTCAGCCGGTCTCCACCGAACCCGTAGATCGTCAGGCCGGTCATGGTGATTTTCCGCCCTGTTGCCGGGATCCCGGGTATATCTCCCAGATGGGTTCCTGACCACCTCCAGGCGACGGCAATTTCATTGCCTTCCTCAACCATCTTCTCGACATGAAAAATCTGGTCGGGCGCCATCGCTCGCGACTGGACCAGACGGTTCTTGAAGCCCTCGACGGAGAGTGTCTGGCCATCCCAGGGGTCACCGGGGTCATTGTGGATTGTATAGCTGTCTGCCAGATATTGATCCACGGCATCGACCTTTCCATCGGTCCATACAGCCTTGAGGAAATCGGCAAGTATCTGCTTGTGGGGTGACTGTGCGTTTTCCATCATCATAGCTCCAACATCATATGCGGTTCACCATTTGACGTGCGAGCGGGTGAAACCCCGCTATGGTCAACCGTACAGTTCAGACGCCTGCGGAAATTGGAAAAGGAATCAAAGGTCACCACGTCGATCGCTCGTTCCAGCTGGATCGACACATGATAGAGTTGCCCCGGTCTGATCGTCCGGATGCCGGCGATCTCGCCCTGAAACGCCTGTCCGAGATATCGACCGCTGACGGTGTCACCCAGACCCAGTTTTTCAAAAGCGGGACGATTGGAGGCGGAGGCGTGGAGTGTATTCCAGTCCTTGAAGCCTCTCTGATGCGCAATCATTTCAAGCGACTTGCTATGCGATATCGGCGCAGAGTCCGATGCCGTTTCAGACCGCAAACGGCGAGCCTGATGTTTCAGTTCCTTTAGCGAAAGGGTTTTTTGTCGAAGGGAATTCATATCATATCTCATTCAATACAAAATATGCTTCGTTATAATGGTGCCTGCATTGCCATCCTGAAGCATGTTCTGGACATGACGAGATGTTTTTCTACTGGGAACTTCACCAAGACCATTGTCTGCAGGCGGCAGGTGTCCCAAACCAGCCCCTGAATATTGCTGACCCGATGTCAAGTCAACAGGCTTTGTGTTTCCGGTTTCGGCTAAACCATTGCCGACCTCGGACAGGGACTGATCCGTTGTTTTACCGAGTGTCCGGAACGAACGTCAGGCCTGATATTCTTGGCGGGGCGCTCAAGCTTGGCCGCAGGCCTGAAATTCCTTCCCGTTTTCACCGAATGCGGGTAACCGCTCGGGAGCAACGAGGGGCAGGGGTCAATTATTACTTTTCAATCTTTCACAACTCTTGACTTTAAAATACGCAAAAATCCATCTAGAAGCACGTAAATTACAAAAATTCCTATCGAAATGTAAGGACGGAATATGAGTTTCCCGCCACGGCAAGGCCTGTACGATCCAAATAACGAACATGACGCATGTGGCGTCGGTTTTGTCGCGAATATCGAGGGCGAGAAATCGCATCTCACGGTCAAGCGTGGCCTCGAAATTCTGGTCAATATCGATCATCGTGGCGCGGTTGGCGCGGACCCTCTCCTGGGTGACGGTGCCGGGATATTATTGCAGATTCCTGATGCACTTCTGCGGGATTGGGCGGAGACTGAAGGTCTGACCCTGCCGGCGGTCGGTGACTATGCTGTCGCGATGTGCTTCCTGCCGGCGGACCCGGCAGAGGCCGATTTTGCGACCACCCATTTTGAACGTGTCCTCGCCAAGGAAGGTCAGACTCTGATCGGCTGGCGCGATGTGCCGATTGATACGACCGGCATCGGCCGGGCCGTGCTCGACCAGATGCCGGTGATTCGCCAGGCGATCGTTGGCAAAGGCGAATCGATTGCCGATCAGGATGCGTTTGAACGCAAAATCCTGGCGTTGCGCAAACAGGCGCATAATCCGCTCGATGGGCTCGCGGAAAAGAAAGGCATGCCGGGACTGGCCGAATTTTACATGCCGTCATTCTCGACCAGAACCATTGTCTATAAAGGGCTGTTGCTCGCGGATCAGGTCGGGACTTTCTACAAGGATCTCAACAACCCGCTCACCACTTCAGCCGTGGCGATGGTTCATCAGCGCTTTTCGACCAACACGTTTCCGTCCTGGAAACTCGCGCATCCGTACCGGTTCATCGCCCATAATGGCGAAATCAATACCGTCCGGGGCAACGTCAACTGGATGAATGCGCGTCGCCGGACGATGGAATCCGACCTTCTGGGGGCCGATCTTGACAAGATGTGGCCGCTGATTCCCCATGGGCAATCCGATACGGCCTGTCTGGATAACGCTCTGGAACTGCTGGTTGCCGGCGGCTATTCATTGCCCCATGCAGTGATGATGCTGATCCCGGAAGCGTGGGCGGGCGATCCGATGATGGATGCCGACCGGAAGGCATTTTACGAATATCACGCAGCCCTGATGGAACCATGGGATGGTCCCGCCGCGGTTGCCTTTACCGACGGTCGGCAAGTGGGAGCGACGCTCGACCGCAATGGTCTGCGTCCCGCGCGTTTCTGTGTGACGGATGACGGTCATGTCATCATGGCATCGGAATCGGGCGTGCTGCCTGTTAAAGAGGATAATATCGTTCGCAAATGGCGGTTGCAGCCAGGCAAGATGCTCCTGATCGACATGGAGCAGGGCCGGATTATCGAAGATGAAGAGATCAAGGCCGATCTTGCCAAGGCCAAGCCTTATGCAAAATGGCTGGAATCGACACAGTATAATTTGAAGGATCTCGACCTTGAAGATCTCGACGATGTGGATGTACCGACTGCAAATGGGGAAGGCGATCCCGCAGCGCTGCTCGATCGTCAGCAAGCATTTGGTTTCACGCAGGAAGACATAAACAAGTTTCTGGAGCCTATGGCCAGTGATGGCATGGATCCGATTGGATCGATGGGCACCGACACGCCGATCGCCGTCCTGTCCGGTAAGCCGCGTTTGCTTTACGATTATTTCAAACAGAATTTTGCCCAGGTGACCAATCCGCCGATTGATCCGATCCGCGAAGAACTGGTGATGTCGCTGGTCTCGATGATTGGACCACGACCCAATCTTCTCGGCCATGATGCCGGTACCCACAAACGGCTCGAGGTCGATCAGCCGGTGCTCACCAACGCGGATCTGCAGAAAATTCGTTCGGTCGAAGACGCGCTGGATGGCGCCTTCCGGACCGAAACCATCGATATCTCCTGGGATGCCGCAACCGGTGCAGCCGGTCTGGAAATGGCGATCAAGGAAATGTGCTGGGCGGCGACAGAAGCGGTGCTCGCCGATCGCAATATTCTTATTCTCTCCGATCGTGCCAAAGGCCCCGAACGGATTGCCATGCCTGCCTTGCTGGCGACGGCGGCCGTGCACCATCATCTTGTCCGGCAGGGCCTTAGAATGCAAACCGGTCTCGTCGTCGAAACTGGTGAAGCCCGGGAAGTCCATCATTTCTGCGTGCTCGCGGGATATGGAGCCGAAGCGGTCAATCCCTATCTGGCGTTTGAAACGCTTGAGGAAATCCGCGTTCGCCGCAAGCTTCCCCTGACCGCGCAAGAGGTTGAGCAAAATTATATCAAGGCCATCGACAAGGGCATTTTGAAGGTCATGTCGAAAATGGGCATTTCGACCTATCAAAGCTATTGCGGAGCGCAGATTTTCGATGCGGTTGGTCTATCCACCGAATTTATCGAAAAATATTTCACCGGCACCGCGACGATGATTGAAGGCGTCGGGCTGGCGGAAATCGCCGGGGAAACCGTGTATCGGCATACCGAAGCCTATGGCAATAATCCGATCTATAAAAACATGCTCGATGTCGGTGGTATCTATGGCTACCGGCTACGCGGCGAAGATCATGCATGGACGCCGGCCAATGTTGCGAACCTGCAGCATGCGGTCCGGGGCAATGATCCGAAAAACTACGCGGAATTTGCCCGGTCGATCAATGAACAGAGCGAGCATTTGCTGACCATTCGTGGATTGATGCAGCTTGAGAAGCTCGATGAACCGATTGACATCGACGAGGTCGAGCCAGCGAGCGAGATCGTGAAGCGTTTTGCCACGGGCGCGATGAGCTTCGGTTCGATCAGCCGCGAGGCGCACACCACGCTCGCGATTGCGATGAACCGGATTGGCGGCAAATCCAACACCGGAGAAGGTGGTGAAGAGCCGGATCGCTTCATCCCGATGGCCAATGGCGACAGCATGCGCTCTGCGATCAAGCAGGTCGCCAGCGGTCGCTTTGGCGTCACCGCGGAATATCTCGTCAATGCCGACGATATCCAGATCAAGATGGCGCAGGGTGCCAAGCCCGGGGAAGGGGGGCAGCTTCCCGGTAGCAAGGTCGACAAGAATATCGGCAAGGTGCGTCACTCGACACCGGGTGTCGGGCTGATTTCGCCACCACCGCATCATGACATCTACTCGATCGAAGATCTCGCGCAGTTGATCCACGATCTGAAAAATGTGAACACCAGTGCCCGTGTTTCGGTGAAACTTGTGTCCGAAGTAGGGGTTGGTACGGTCGCCGCCGGTGTATCCAAGGCGCGAGCAGATCACCTGACCATTTCCGGCTATGATGGCGGAACCGGTGCTTCGCCGTTGACCTCGCTGACCCACGCGGGTTCGCCATGGGAAATCGGTCTGGCGGAAACGCAGCAAACCTTGCTGCTCAACGGTTTGCGGTCCAGAATATCGGTGCAGGTCGATGGCGGTCTGCGGACCGGTCGCGATGTCGCCATCGGCGCGCTTTTGGGGGCGGATGAATTCGGCTTTGCAACCGCTCCGCTGATCGCGGCGGGCTGTATCATGATGCGCAAATGTCATCTGAATACCTGTCCGGTTGGCGTCGCAACCCAGAACCCGGAATTGCGCAAGAAATTTACCGGCCAACCGGAATATGTGATCAACTATTTCTTCTTCGTCGCCGAGGAATTGCGCCAGATCATGGCCGAAATGGGCTTCCGCACGATCGAGGAAATGGTCGGGCGCGTCGACAAGATCGATATGACGAAAGCGCTGCATCACTGGAAAGCGGAAGGGGTCGACCTGTCGCGTCTGCTTCATCAGGTTGAGCTTGCCGAGGGTGAGCCGCTGCATCAGACGATAACCCAGGATCACGGTCTTGATGCTGCGCTGGACAAGGACCTGATCGCCGCCGCAGCGCCGGCACTGGAAAACGGCCAGACCGTCAAGATCGAACGCAAGGTGAAAAACGTCAACCGCACCGTTGGTGCGATGCTGTCCGGCGAAGTTGCCAAACGCTATGGCCATGCGGGCTTGCCGAACAACACCATCCAGTTGCTGTTCGAAGGCGTGGCCGGGCAGAGCTTCGGGGCATTTCTGGCGCAAGGCATAACCGCCGAGCTCGTCGGCGATGCCAATGATTATGTCGGCAAGGGCCTGTCCGGTGGCCGGGTGGTCGTCAAGCAGCCGACCCATGTCGATCGCAATCCGACCGAGAATATCATCGTCGGCAATACCGTTCTCTATGGCGCGGTTGCAGGTGAAGCCTATTTCAACGGCGTCGCCGGCGAACGTTTTGCCGTGCGCAACAGCGGCGCGGTCGCGGTTGTCGAAGGCACCGGCGATCATGGCTGCGAATATATGACCGGTGGTGTCGTCGCTGTGCTGGGCAAGACGGGGCGGAATTTCGCGGCCGGCATGTCCGGCGGTGTCGCCTATGTCTATGACGAGGACGGTCTATTCCGTCAGCGCTGCAACATGGCGATGGTCGATATCGAGACGATTGATGCCGACGCAGATGATGGTGAAGGCACCGCATTGCCGCAGCAGCTTCCCGTCGATGTCAATGATTACGGCATGGGCGACATGCTCTATCATGACGCCGCGCGATTGCGGATCTTGCTGGAGCGTCACAAGCTCCATACCGGCAGCCAGCGGGCAACCGAAATTCTCGACAATTGGGAAGAGGCTCTCGGTCGCTTCGTGAAGGTCATGCCGCGCGATTATGCGTCGGCGCTGAAACAACTCGAAGCCGAGCGTCTCGACGCAATCGTTGCTGCAGAATAATTGAAGATATTGGAGTAGACCGTGGGTAAAGTAACAGGCTTTCTCGAGATTGATCGCAAAGAAGCGACCTATGCCGATCCAAAGGAGCGGCTGACCAACTATCGGGAATTCACCATCCCGCTGCCGGAAAAGGATCTTAGGGATCAGGCGGCACGCTGCATGGATTGCGGAATTCCTTATTGCCATAACGGTTGCCCGGTGAACAATCTGATCCCCGACTGGAATGATCTGGTCTATGAAGGCGACTGGAAATTGGCGCTCGAAACATTGCAGTCGACCAATAATTTCCCGGAATTTACCGGTCGCATCTGTCCAGCGCCTTGCGAAGCCGCCTGCACCTTGAATATCGACGATGTGCCGGTGAACATCAAATCCATCGAATGCGCGATTGTTGATCGTGGATGGGAAGAAGGCTGGATAACACCCCAGATTGCCGAAGAAAAAACCGGAAAATCGGTAGCAGTTGTCGGCTCTGGCCCTGCCGGTATGGCGTGCGCCCAGCAGCTTGCCCGCGCTGGTCATAACGTCACCCTGTTTGAAAAGAACGACCGGATGGGCGGCCTGCTTCGCTATGGCATCCCCGACTTCAAGATGGAAAAGCATCTGATCAACCGTCGCCTCGTGCAGATGGAAGCGGAAGGCGTCGAATTTCGCACCAGCGCTGAAGTCGGTGTGACGGTCTCGCTCGAATCGCTGCAGGAAAATTATGATGCCGTGGTCATGTCCGGCGGCGCCGAAAAACCGCGTATGCTCGATATTCCGGGCTATGAAATGTCCGGCGTTCGCCTCGCCATGGAATTTCTGGTGCAGCAAAACAAGCGCAACGCCGGCGACGACGAAATGCGTGCGGCGCCACGGGGAACCATCACCGCGACCGGCAAGCATGTCATTGTCATTGGCGGCGGCGACACCGGGTCGGACTGTGTTGGCACCTCCAATCGTCAGGGAGCCGCTTCGGTCACCCAGATTGAAATTATGCCCAAGCCGCCGGAGAAGGAAAACAAGACCTTCTCATGGCCGGACTGGCCGCTCAAGCTGCGCACGTCCTCCAGCCATCTCGAGGGCTGCGAACGCGACTGGTCGATTCTCGCAAAGCGGGTGGTTGGTACCAACGGCAATGTCGAGGGGCTGGAATGTATTCGCCTTGAATGGGTCGATGGCCAGATGCAGGAGATTGCGGGAAGCGAGTTCACCATCAAGGCCGATCTGATCCTGCTCGCCATGGGCTTTGTCGGACCACGCAAAATGGGGCTTGTCGACCAATCGGAAGTGGAACTGGACGCACGCGGCAATGTTGCTGCCAATGTGACCAGCTATGCTACCAGCAAGCCCGGTATTTTTGCCTGCGGCGATATGCGCCGGGGACAGAGCCTCGTCGTCTGGGCGATCCGCGAGGGCCGTCAATGCGCGCGCGCCGTCGACCTCGAACTGATGGGCGAAAGCCTGCTGCCGCGCTGATACAGGCATAGACTCGACCACCGGACGAACGGACAGGTCTTTCGCTCCCGCACATCCGGATGTGGCCGGATGGGCCTGTTGCGTCCGTCGCAGTGACTTGAGCTGCGTCTTATGCCTTGCCGTCCCGCTTCATTCTCCATGGTCCGTGAATGGATTGTTGAGGGACCATGGAGAACGGGAACAATGGGCGGTGCTCCTAGAAGCGTAGCGCGGCTCTGAGCTGGAACCGATGCTGGCTGAAATCGGCATTTCCGAAGGTGCCATCGTAATTTACCGATAATTCAATTGGCAGTCCGCTGCTGGTTGTAAAGTTTCCGGTCACACCGATATTTGCCCGGGCATATCCCTTGTCTCTGGCATCGATGGGCGTGAAGAAAGGCAGAACGCCTTCGGTAAACCGGGTGCCGACGAGAAATCCTTCATCGTCCAGCTCTTTCACCCAGTGGACGCTGGCATGGGGTTCAATGACGCCATTTCCGGATATAATCGGCATGCTCGCCTGGGCGCCGAGCCAGATCGTCTGCGATTTAAACTCCATGTCGTCGATGGTCATGTTGAGGGCGCCTGCGCCGGTCTCGCTATATCCGTCAACGTCAAGGTCGTAAAAATGATATTCGACGCTGGGGCCGATGATCACGGGGGCGAGGTCGATGTTATAACCCGTTCGGGCGGCAATGCTCCACTGCTTGCCGTCGGTTTCGCTCTGTGCCAGCCGGCTCAGACTTCCGATGACGATCGTACGATCATTGTCGAAGTCGACCCAGGTGTGGCCGCCAGCAACATCGGCATAGAATCCGGTCTGTTCGCCGTAAGAAGCATAGGCCATCAGGGACAGGCCGCTTGCGTCCAGCTCTCCGCGATTGTCATCGACATCCGCTTCGTTCTTGCCATAGCTAAGCGCGGCACCAACACGGAGACTGTCAACGATACGGTAATCTGCACCACCGACAATCGTATAGCCGGTATAGTCTGCGCCAGCGCCGTTCAGGCTCTGCTTGATATCACCGGTCGATACGGAGGCCGACATGAATGCCGTGAGACGATCCGATACCTGTGCCGAATTGCCACCATTAGCCTGGGCCAGCATCATCGCTGCCGCCTGTGTCGAGTTGTCGGCTGAAGCAACATCCACATTATTGGCGGTAGCAAACCGGCTTCCACGGCCATTTCCGATATGCTGCAAAACCTGTTCGAGTTGATCGCGGCCAAGCAATTGGGCCTGAGTGCCAAAATTCCGCAGATAGCTGGTGCCAGCGCGCTCGAGTCCCTGCTGGATAGCTTCCGGTGATGACAAGCCGTTCAGCGCGCCGGTGACCTCCTGAAAATCAGCGAATAT
>CAJQNR010000006.1 GCA_905479715.1 uncultured Sphingorhabdus sp. | reverse complement strand
GCTAATCGCCCGCCACCGACAGACGATAATATGATGATTGTCGCCTGCATGGGCCCAGATGGCGGAATTGGTAGACGCGCATGCTTCAGGTGCATGTATTCGCAAGGATGTGGAGGTTCGAGTCCTCTTCTGGGCACCATTAGACCGTTCGCAAGTGTTCGTCAAAGCTTGCTAAACTCCCGCAAAACTGCTGAAAATACTCCTTAAATGACCGTTGGCGTCCGCCGATGTTCGTGTGCAATCACGGTCTTTTGGGGGTCACGTTGGGTCCATTGATATATGGGCCAAAAGGAGTGGCCCCCAAATGGCATTAACTGATACAGCAATGAAAGCGGCTAAACATGGGCCAAAGCCTATCAAGCTTTTTGGTGAAAGAGGGTTGTTCCTTCTGCTTCCCATACATCTCGACGATATCCATCAGGGCCAGCTGCTATTGCATCGCGGCGGTAACCAGAGCGTTGCAATCTAGTGACTTCGGCTTTTGAATGAAGGCCTTGTCCTGCTTGTCGTCCTTGCCAATCCCCAGGGCGCTACCGACCGACTTCGTTGCCACGGTCAGAACGTCACCTAGCGAAGGTTTCTTCGCTTTCTGCGCCAATCCGAGGCCGGCAACGGAAACAACGGGGGCGGTCAGGCTACCGGTGATTTTAATCGGGTCAACAATATGCAGCGCGCTCTTTCCTTTGGCGCCGCCGCGCATAACCAGGTTGATTTTTTCACCGTCGAGCAAAATATTGCCTTCAGCGCGTCCAATCGAAACGCCTGTATCAACCGCAACCGGCCCCGGCGTCAAAACACCCTTCCTTGCGCGAAAATTCACAACGAGACAGCGTAAGCCTACGCGCGCTTTCGGGTCGTCAATGATGTTCCCGATCGCTCCGCCGAGATTTTGACCGAGCACATGGGCGGCCGTTGCGCGCACGCTGCCCCCGCTAGCAACCATCGCAGCCTTGCCGTCGGCTTTCTCCAAAGCGTCTCTGATCGTGTCACCGCTGCCGGACAATTTTATCCTGCCCCTCATCTTTGCAGTGACAATATCATCATTTCCAATCAGGTCAGCAATTGAGACGCCGTCAACGACGAGGTCGGTCGACAGTTTTGGCGCGCCACTGCGATGATCCAGTCGCAAGCTTCCCGTCAGCCGCCCGCTTTTCATACCCGCAACCAGGTTGGTAATTGTGATCAGACGGTGATCCAGCGTCAAACTGCCTTTCAGCGTGCGAAAAACGCTGTCCCGACTGGAGGCTAGCCGGGCAATATCAAAGTCGATTTTGCCGTCCGTCGGCCCCATTTTCGACAGGTTGATCTTGGTGTCGGGAAGAACCCTTGGTCCGATACGCCGCATTTGTGCGGCGGCCCTTGCCAGCCCCGCATCATCGGCCAGATCATCGAAGTCCAGTTGGTCAGCGTCGACGGTGGCATCAATCTTCGTGCGGCCTTCCCGCTTCAGGATGCTGGCCTTGGCCGTTAGCCGGGAGTGCCCGATCATACCGCTCAATTTGTCGATATACCAATCTTTGCCCTCGTGACGGATACGGGCGCGCAAATTGATCGGCTGGGTACCAAAAAGTCCGGCTTCTATGATAGTATCAAGGTTTTTAAGCGTAGGCGCTCGAGCGGAAAGAGATGCGGTGAACCGGGCCAAATTCAGCGGCCCATCCATCTTTCCCTCGCCGGTCAAATCCAGCGCAGGTGATTCCAGAGCAACCGTGAAGGGATATTCCTCACCCGACTCCCTGTTGGCATGGCCACCACCGACGAACAGAAAGTCTGCTTTCTTTTGCAGGAAAGTACCGCTGGCAGCGATCCTGAATCCGTCTTTCGGGTCCACCCTTATATCGCCTGCAAGCAGCAGGTCCCGCTTCTTGTCCTTGAAACTGAATTGGGAATTTGTGACAATCAGCTCCGTAGGGTAAGATCTCTTCCTGTCACGAAGACCACTCTGCCAGTTGTTGCGGCCATTCTCGTCCCGGACAAGAGCGATATTTAATCCGTCCGCCCTAATGTCATCCAGACCACCGCGACCCATCAACATCCCGAAAATATTAATGCGCGCTGACAAGGCGTCTAATTGCACGAAATCCCCTTTGCCCGCCCAGGTCGGCTGCTCGATCCGCAGATCGTGAATCGTCACAACAGGAGAATAAGAGAAAAAGCTGTCCCTGCTCAATATGCCAATCGTGGCAGGGCGGTCAGACGACCCACGCAACTCGCTAATGACCAAAGATCTCATTAAACTGGCCGGAACGACTCCCAAAGCGAGCATGATCGCGGCGATAACGGCTAGCATTATCGCCAAAGCGATCAAAAGCCGCCGCCTGTCTGGGACGACTGAATTTATGGAGCCCTTCGCCAAGAATTAGTGGCCAAAGGAATAGTTGATAAACATCTGGTTTGCCCTGCTTATATGATACTCAAGCTACGATTGATTGACGAAATGGTTCCGTTTGAAAAAAGCTGCAAATCAGCGAAAACAATTCTGCAAGTCCGTTTTCGTAGATGAAATCGCACAAATAGCCCGTGGACCGGGAACCAATCGCAAACTCGGGAGTTTCCTGACTTGAGCCATAGTTTGTGGATATTTCCGCCGACGCGATTTCAATGAAACATCCAAGCATTTCATCCTGATATGCGTTCAATTAGGTGCGGTACCAGAATGCGTAATAAGAATATTGTCCCGACTTTCTCCGCAATCCTATCGCTAGCAAGCGTATATTCGACCGCTGCAATTGCTCAAGAATCCGATGCCTCCCAATCTCCGGCAGACCCGCGCGCGCCGATCATTGACGATTCCGAATTTGATGCGACCATCCCCGCGATTGATGATGATCCCGATGCCTCCATGGGCAGCATCGAAGACTGGGATGCCGAACAACAACGACTGGAGCGCGAGGCGCAGCAGGAAAATGCCGAGGACGGGATAGTGGATTTGCCGGCGTTACAGGATGGCGATCCGGACGAGTTGATCGCCGACGCGCCGGTCAATGATCCTGAAATCGATGATCCGCTCACGCCGATTGACAGTTTTGATGTCGAGCCGTTCGACGAGAGCCAATATACGGAAACAGACGACGAGCAGACCGCCTCCCTGCGATATGACTACCGGATCGACGGGCTGGAATCTTTGGACGAGACCGGAAAAGCCCAGGTCCGTCCGATTGGCGCCGGTGATATACGCGGGCTGTTTCACGACCTTTCGGCGCTGGAAGATGGCGATGGCAAAGCCTCAAATGGGGCCATGGTCTTGGCGCGGATGGACGAAGATCTGCAATTGCTCGCCGATATCATGTCCGGCCAGGGCTTTTTCGATGCATCCGTCAACGGAGCGATCGAACGGCCCGAAGCAAAAGGCGAGAAGCTTACTGTCGTACTTACGGTCGATCCGGGTACACGCTATAATTTCGGGACGATAATGTTCGAGTCCGAGCCAGTAATCCCCGATGACCTGATCACCAGCAATTTTGTCCCGGCGACGGGAGAGCCGATTGTCGCCGAGCGGGTCTTGGCGGCGGAAGCCAATCTTGCGGTGACGCTGCCGCAACAGGGTTATCCCTTCGTCCAGACCGGGCAGCGCGATATATTGCTCGACCCGGAAACCGGCACAGGCGATTATTTGCTGCCGGTCAATGCCGGCCCGCGCAGCAGCTACGGCGACATTGTCACCACCGGTACCACCGCTTTTGATGCGGAGCATATCGCAGTTTTGGCCCGCTTTGACAAAGGCGAGCTATATGATAGCCGGATGGTCGATGATCTGCGCAGAGCGCTGGTCTCCACCGGCCTGCTTTCGATTGTTTCGGTGAAGGCGGAGCCGAGCGGGGAAACAGCCCCCGACGGAACCGAATATGCGACGATCAATGTCGAGCAGGAAGCAGGACCCCCGCGCACCTTGGCCGGCAGCGCGGGCTATAGCACGGGCCAGGGTTTTCGGGTCGAAGGCAGCTGGACGCATCGCAATCTGTTCCCGCCGGAAGGGGCATTGATCGGAACCGGCGTTGCCGGCACCCAGGAACAGGGTGCATCCCTTACCTTCCGGCGCAGCAATGCCGGCCAACGGGACCGGACGGTCGAACTGGGAATTTCGGCCCTGCATAGCGATTTCGAAGCCTATGAAGCCTATACCGGCAAACTGGCCGGACGAATTTCCTATGACAGCACACCGATCTGGCAAAAACGGCTGACCTATAGCTATGGTTTCGAAATTCTCGCCACCAGTGAAGAAGATTTCAATTTCGCAACCGGTGTAAGAGACCAACGGACCTTCTACGTTGCTGCGCTGCCGGGGCAGGTGACCTTCGATACCACCGACAATCTGCTGGATCCCACCGAAGGCTTTCGCTTGTCGGCAAAACTGTCTCCCGAAACTTCGCTGGGTAGCGGCACGCAATTTTATGGCCGCGGCTTACTCGAAGGGACCGGCTATTATCAGGTCGGCGACGGAATCATTCTGGCCGGACGCGCGCGGGTCGGGTCGATTGCCGGAGCGGATCGCGAACTGATCGCCCCTTCGCGGCGCTATTATGCCGGCGGCGGCGGATCGGTCCGCGGCTTCGGCTATCAGGAACTCGGACCCAAGGATAGCGATGATCGCCCGATTGGTGGCCGCAGTCTGGTCGAAGCGGCAGCGGAGGTGCGCTACCGTTTTGGTGATTATGGCATCGTCGGTTTTGTCGATGCGGGACAAGTCTATACCAGTTCCACTCCGGGTTTTGACAATTTGCGCTATGGCGTTGGCATTGGCGGGCGTTTTTATACCAATTTTGGGCCGCTCAGACTCGATGTCGCCACACCGATCAACCGGCAGGCGGGCGAATCGCGCGTTTCCATTTATATCTCGATCGGTCAGGCCTTCTGATGGCGGACAGTGAAACCATGGTGCAGCGGATTTCACAGCGAAAGCTTCCGCAAAAAATTGCTATCGGAGCGACCGGATTTTTCCTCCTTATTCTGATGATCGTGACCGCCGGCTATTTCTGGCTCGACAGCAGTAGCGGTCATCGCTTTGTCGTACAGCAGATCGAAGCACTCGAATTCGAAAACGGGATGGAACTGGAAATCGGAAAGATTGACGGTTCCCTCTATGGCGAGATGGAAATTACCGGTCTGAAAATCCGCGATCCGGATGGTATATTTGCCACCGCCGATCGCATTGAAATGGACTGGCGGCCATTTGCCTTTCTCGGCAGTCATGTCGACATCCGATCGCTGGTCATCCCGAAAGCAAATCTGCTGCGGATGCCGGCTCTGTTGCCGTCGTCGTCCGAAGAACCGTTATTGCCCGACCTTGATATTGATATCGGCAAATTTGAAATCGGCGAACTGGACATTGCCAAGGCGGTAACCGGTGAACGCCACTTGGTCAGCGTTGCAACCGATGTGAAAATAGCGGACGCGCGTGCGATATTGAATGGCAAGGCTGCAGCGCTGGTCGCGCCCGGTGTCGCTGGCGGCGACAAGTTCACGTTCAAACTGAACGCCGTTCCCGACAAGAATGATTTTGATATCACGCTCGACCTCGATGCTCCGGACAACGGGTTGCTGGCGCAATTATCCGGCACCGGCCTGCCGATGTCTCTGACCCTGAACGGCGAGGGTGACTGGACCAAATGGGATGGCGCTTTGAAAGGAAAAAGCGGCGAGAATCGGATTGCCGATGTAGCAATCACCGCGCGGAACGGAACATTTACCGTGCGCGGCGATGCCCGTCCCGGCTTGTTCGTCGCCGGTTCCGGCCGGAATATGATGGAACCGGTGACCAATATCGACTTTACCGCCTCCGGCGAGGACCGGAAGTTCGACATCAAGGGCCAACTTGGCAACGACAATTTCGTGCTGGCCACCAATGGTCTGGTTGATCTCGGCAATAATCAGGCGAGCGATCTTACGGTCGATTTTCGGTTGATCGAGCCATCCACGATCGCAGCCAATTTAAATGGTGCTGGCGTCACAGCCAATTTGGTCCTCAACGGTGATTTTGCAGCCCCTTCTCTCACCTATAACATCAACGCGGCGCGCATTGGTTTTGATGAAACGACAGTGGTTGGCTTGCGAGCGAGCGGCACGGTCGAGCTAGACGAAGAGCAATGGCGCATTCCCTTGCAGGCAAGAGCGCAACGCATCGCCGGGCTGAACGAGGGCGTCGGCGCATTGCTGACCAATGTCCGGCTGGACGGTGATTTCGCATATGCCGATGGTCGCCTGCTTTCGGACAATCTCGAAATCAATTCCGACCGGATCAACGCAACGGCGGTGGTCTTGGCGGATTTGAACGAAGGAACCTATACCGGCGGACTCAAAGGTCGCATAAACGGCTATCGCGTGGAGAGTGTTGGCGTTTTCAACATCGACAGCAATGTTGATCTGGAATCGGGAAGCAACGGCGCCTTTGCCCTGACCGGAACCGTGCGCGCCCGATCGAGCCAGATTTTCAACGATGGCGCGCGCGAATTTCTCGGTGGCAACAGCCTGATTGTCGCCAATCTGTCTTATGGCAGCGACGGTGTCGCCAAGATCAAAAGTCTGAACGTTGCCGCACCCTCCTTCCGGCTGACCCAGGGCAGCGGCAGCTATACCCCATCCGGCGGTATCCGTTTTGCGGCCAAGGGCATGTCGGATCAATATGGATCGCTGGGCGTCAAAGTCAGCGGTACGGTTGCCCGGCCCGTTGCGACGATCGCTGCGGCGCGTCCTGGACTGGGCATCGGGATGCACAATCTTGTTGCCACCATAAGGGGCAATGCAAAAGGCTATGCTGTCATTGCCGACGGCAATAGCGATTATGGCCCGTTTGACGCCAATGTCGATATTCTCGCCGGAAGCGGTCCGCTGACGGTGGACGTCAATCCCGGAACCCAATTTGCAGGGGTCGGCTTGACCGGTCGTGTCCGGCAAACCGGAGCGGGTCCTTTTGCGGGCCAATTGGCTGCCAGCGGCTCTGGTGTGAACGGTAATGTGCAGCTGAGCGCCTTCAGCGGCAAGCAGCGCGCGATTATCGATGCGACCGCCGTCGACACCAAGCTGCCAGGGCCAGCCAATCTGGCCATCGAGCGCGCGATTATCGATGCGGATATCATTTTATATGACCAGCCGCAGGTTGTAGCCGATGTCCAGATTCAGGGCCTCAGACTGCAGGAATTACAGATCGCAGCGGCGCGGACAAAAATCGACTATCGCGATGGAAAGGGCACAGCAAAGGTGATGGCCGAAGGCCGCAATCAGGTGCCGTTCCGTTTTGCCGCAAATGCAATACTTGAACCGAATCTCTGGCGGGTAGCGGTCGACGGCCGCGCCAACGGCATCAGCTTCAAGACCCGCAAGCCTGCCCGGATCGTTCCCGAAGACAGCAAATATAGCTTGTTGCCCACGACCATCGACCTGTCGAAAGGCAGCCTTCAGCTAGCCGGTGACTACGGACGCGGTCTGAAAATCCAGAGCCGGCTCAAGGATGTGAATCTGGCTATCATCAACCCGATGATGCCGGGCCTCGGACTGGGCGGCAAAGCAACGGGCAGTCTCGACTTTTCGCAAAGCTCGCCCAATGCTTTCCCCGAAGCGGACGCACGGCTGCAGATCGAAAATTTCACCCGTACCAGCCTGGCATCGGTTTCGCAGCCAGTGGACGTGAATCTTGTCGGACGGCTGCAGCCTGATGGCGGTAACGCACGCGCGATATTCCGGCGCCGAGGTGCCGCTATCGGTCGGATGCAGGTCAACCTGACTCCGCTGCCTCCCGGAGCCGGCTCATGGACGACGAGATTGCTGGCAGCGCCGCTATCGGGCGGACTGCGCTATAATGGCCCCGCCAGCACCTTATTCTCGCTCGCCGCGCTTCCAGATCAGGACTTGCAGGGCGCCATTGGCCTGGCCGCCGATTTCTCCGGCCGCGTCCAGACACCGGTACTGACCGGCGTCGTCCGGGCGAATAATCTGGTCTACGAGAATAATGCCTATGGCACCCGCCTGACCAAGATGAAGATTCGCGGCGAATTCACCAACGACCGGCTGGAAGTGACCGAGCTAACCGCCAAGGCCGGCGACGGCACCGTCAGCGGCAAAGGCTTTGTCTCGTTGAGTTCCGCCAAAGGCTACCCGCTTCAATTAGCGCTCAACCTGAACAACGCGACGCTGGCAACAGGCAGCGATCTGGCCGCTTCTGCCACGGGCGATATCCAGCTGGTCAACAATGCAACCACCCCGGCAACCATCAAGGGCCGCATCAGCCTGCCCGAAACCCGGTATAAAATCATATATGAAGGATCGACAAAAGTAGCGACCCTGACCGGTGTGCGCCGGAAACCGGCTCTGGGTCGCAAGAAGATCACCGGCGATGCCGAACCGATTAGCGGTGTCCCGAGCAACTGGAAACTGGACGTCGACCTGGTGGCCGACAATCAGATTTTTGTCACCGGCATGGGCCTGGACTCCGAATGGTCGGCGGACATCAAGGTACGCGGAACGACTGGGGCGCCGGTACTGACGGGTGGCATTGATCTGATCCGCGGGACACTGGACTTTGCCGGACGTTCTTTCGATCTGGAATCCGGACGCTTGCGGTTCAATGGCGGCTCGATGACCAATCCGACCTTGGCGCTGGCGGCGAGCGGCGAGGCGGATGACGTCACTATCGACATCGCCATCACGGGTAGCGCCGAAGACCCGGAAATCGTCTTCAGTTCAACGCCCAGCCTCCCGCAAGACGAAATTATGGCGCGGATATTATTCGGCAATTCGATCGGCGAGCTCACACCAATTCAGGCGGTGCAGCTGGCATCCTCCCTCAACGGGCTGCGTGGCGGTGGTGGTGGCCTCAATCCGCTCGGCGTGCTCCAATCCTCCGTAGGTATCGACCGTCTGCGGATATTGGGTGCGGATGAAGATACCGGTCGCAGCACCTCCCTCGCGGCCGGACAATATATTTCCAATGACGTCTATGTCGAAATAGTCACAGACGCACGCGGCTATACGGCAACCCAATTGGAGATAAGCCTGACACCGGCCTTGTCGGTACTCAGTTCGGTCGGCAGCTTTGGCGGCTCGAACGTCAATGTGCGCTACCGGAAGGACTATTGATGCGCTGCTCTACCCTGTTTCTGCCCATCGCGATGCTCTTGCTGGCGGGTTGCGAAAAAAGTTTTGACAAGAAGTATCAGGATGAACTGGAACAGCTGAACGCCGAAGCCGATGAAATTCAAGCCGGTATCTCCCAACAACTTGCCGAGGGAGCCGAGGCCGACACAATCCTCGCACCTCAGGAAGATGCCGAACATCCCGCCAACGACCCAAGTGAGGCTGCTCCATGACCGCTGATCATAGCGACTCCGTTCCGCTCCCTCCATCGGTCGAGGAAGGCATAAGCCTGCATGAAATGGAAGCGGCAACTCCGGGCGCGGGTGCCCATGCGCCAATTCATTTTCCGCCCCGGGCATGGTGGGCGATATTGAAGCGCCTCTATGTCATGAACGATTTCCACAATCTCCCGTTGCTGTCAGCCGGCGTTGCTTTCTTTGCCTTTCTTGCCTTTGTCCCGCTGATCGCCGTGATCGTATTGCTTTATGGTCTCGTCGGTGACCCCAATATGGTTGCCGCCAGTGTCGAACAGGTTTCCGGCATTCTTCCCGCTGCTGTGCTAACCATTTTGCGAGAGCAATTGCTGTCTATCGTTAACACAAGCAAGACCGCACAGGGCCTTGGCCTCGGCTTGGCGCTGTTTGTCTCCACCTATGGCGCGATGCGGGCGGCAAACGCGATGATGAAAGCGCTCAATATCATTTATGAAGAACATGAATCGCGCAATATCTTCATGACAACATGGGTCGGTGCCCAGATCACCATCGGCATGGCCGGCGTCGCGATTGTCGGTCTGCTCGCCATATCCCTGTTCAGCTATATCAGCAATTTTCTGCAGGGCTATCTCGGCAACGGCGTGTTGATATTTCTGAAAATTGCGACCTGGCTGATGGCCGGCTTTCTGGTCAGCTTGACCTTCGGCCTGTTCTTCCGCTACGCGCCGGATCGCCGGCCGGCCAAATGGCGCTGGCTCTCGCTCGGATCGGTTGTCGCAACCATATTGTGGCTGGCGATCACCATAGGCTTTGGCTATTATGCCGCCAATATTGGCGACTATAACGCGACTTACGGCTCGCTCGCAGCCGTTGTCATCTTCCTGATGTGGCTGTTTCTGTCAGCTTATTCGGTGTTGATCGGTGCGGAAATAAATGCGGAAACCGAACGGCAGACATTCCGAGATTCGACGATAGGAAAAGACCGCCCGATTGGTGAACGTGGCGCGGTGATGGCGGACAATGTATTGCTCGACGAAGCCAGCCGAAAAATCCTCGAGAAAAAGCAACGCAGGCGTGCAGAACGGCTCAACAATATTTGAGCATGTCACGACCAGATTTCTATGACTGACTGATTTAACTGGCGGCGTTTCGAATGGCATCAGATTTACGTGTGGGGTTTTTGACGCCGGGCAAATGGTACGGGATTCCGAAGAGGACCAAGCAGGCAAGCCGAGCCGCAGGGTAGCGTCAGAAGAGCTGTGTGCGTCTGTCAATTTGGGATCTATTGCATGTGTCACCGTAATCGCACCGTATCCTGCTTGCAATCGTTACTGAAATTTACCCTTCTCATCATCGCCTCCTAGGCTCAAATTCAGGCGAGAAGGCGTCCGCAACTCCAAGGGCTATTCACTCTTTATCTGTTTTCCAGCTTCTCGATCAGCTTGAAATCCTCGTCATAATATTTGCGGATGAGCAACCGCGCACGGTCAGTGACATGGACAGGTTTTCGATTGGACGGATTAACCGGCGTGGTGAAGGGCTGCGCTGCCTCTTTCCCTACCAATTCCTCCATTGTTTCGTGAAGCCGAGAGAGCGGAATTGCATGGGTATATCTAATGGGTTTCAAATGCTTGCTTTGCGGCCAGCAATGCGGGTCGGGATTTTTGCCACAAAATTCGACAAATCTCTCGAACGACATGTCGTCATGGTTACAAAATCTAGTAAATTTTTCAAACACTTCATTGTCGTTTTTGTCCAGAATCTTGTTCTTGAAAAGGCTGACTGCCCGATCCTCCGGATCCCGCCATACAAAGATTGTTGCGTCATAACGGTCAAACATTTTGCAGCGGAAACTGGATTTTATCTCGGATATTTTGAATGCGTGTGAATAGCCGATCGCCGTCTTGAACGCGCTGCAGCCATTTTTGCGGATATAGGCATATCGGATCAGCTTGTCCCCGATCGGGAGTGCCAAATGCAGCTTTCCCAAACCGAGCGATCTGCGATTATCAAAAGGGCGATGGTTCATCGTCACATGTCCAGATCTTTGAAAATCAGGCCAATATGCCGGGACCATGAAAAATTTTCCCAGGCATAGGTCTGGGCCGCCTTGGCCATAGCTTCGACGCGCCTGGTTGTGCAAAGCAGGCTTTCCAGCGCCGCTTCGATTGATCCCTGATCGCGGCCATCGACAATCAACCCTGTTTTCTCATGGACAACCAGTTCTTGCGATCCGCCTTCCGCTCCGACGATTACGGCGGTGGCCGCAATCATCGCATCGGCAATGGCAATCCCAAAGCCCTCAAAATCGCGTCCGTCATCAATCGCCACCTGTGGGTGTAGGAATATATCCGCATCCGCGTAAAGCTGCGCTGCACGCTGCGCTGAAATATAGCCTGCAACCTCGACAATGTCCGACAGGCGATGGGCCTCAACGGCGGCCTGTATCTGCGGCATGTCCGGACCGCGCCCGGCAATGACATAGCGAAATTTCAGTCCCAGGTCCCGCATGGTAGCGCAGGCGTAGATGCTGTTCACAATGTTTTTTCTTGGTTCCAAACGGCAAAGGGAGAGAATCAGGGGCGGCTGGCTTGCTGCGGCTGATGGCCGTTCTGGCCTGGACCACAGGCTAAGACCATTCCAGGCAACCACTGTATCTGCGGCATCGGGGCCAAGCCGCCCCTCAAGTTTTGAGGCGCTGAATTGGCTAACAGCGACCTTGCACAATGCATCCGCAGCGACCTTGCGCATCAGATATAAAGCAGGGCCGCGCGAATACATGAACTCCCGCCCATGGAAGGTTACCACATAAGGAAATCCCAGCCACCTTGGCATGATTGCCATGCGCCAGGTAGTCGCATGAACCAGAGAGGGTTCACCCGCATTGCGCGCTTCCTGAATCATCGCACGGCGCAAACGCAGCGGTACCATCGCAGATTTTCCTGGACCGATATCTATCAGTCTGATGGCGCCTTCCTGTGTACGGCGCGGACCAATGCTGGTTTGGGTAAAGACAGTGACTTGCCCGCCTGCGGCAGAATATGCTTCCGCCACGCCCTGAGCGTAGGTCTGCATGCCGCCTTCATCCGGGTGATAGCCTTTGGCCATAACCCAGATTTTCTGACCCCCAATATCAGTGAGATTTTGCATCGAGAAATTCTATTATTGCCCGCGCTGACCGGTCCGATGCCAGCTCTTCAGTCATCGAAAACGTATCTTTCAGCATGGCCTTTTGCACCGGCAGATAGTCCGCATGGCTCGCAACAGCTTCATCCACCGCCGCCAGCACATCTTGATCGCGACCCGCGACAGGCCCGAGCCGCCAGTGGCTATAATCAGGATCGCTTTGCCAGTTTACGCCCTGGGCATCGAGATGCAGACACGGCCTCGGTTTACGAATGAATTCGTAAACTTGGCTACTGACATCGCCAACATATATATCTGCTGCATTGGTATAGGCCATGTTCGTTGAGGCATCACTCCCCAAATCTATCAGAAGGTTAGCATGCTGGCTAATCTCCCTACTTGGGCGCCGGGTTAGGCTAATGGCCGGCGGTGAGACGGTCACGACAAACTTGCGTGCAAACAACATCACATGAGGCGCGAAAATAACATTATAGCGGTTGGAGCCAGTCAATTCACGCAACACCCTCTCGCCCATGGCTGGCCAGCTAGACAAGCGCGGAGATACATGTGGATTATATACTACGGTTGGCAAAGCTGGATTGGCAAAAGGGAGGCGCAGACGTGTGTTGCCGAACAAATCGAATTTTGAATAGCCGGCGATCCTAATCTTTTGTGCAGGAACTTCGGCCTCCTTCTGCAACCGCCGGGCAATCTTGGGTCCGGACACAAGGATAAGGTCGAACAGGCTGCTTTCCTTGTTAAAGCCAATGGCACGGTCCCCTGCGCCGTGGCGGGTGTGAATGAGTTTTAGGCCATCGAGACCGTATCGCTTCTTGAGCAACAAAGACGATTTTTCGGATACCACCAGCGCATCAAACTGACGAAAGAAACCCAGATTATCTCTGTACATAAGCAATTTACGGGCGGGGACCAGGCCGTCCAAAAATGCTGTCACCCCGCGAGAGATAGCTGAGTTCAGGTCAAGCTGGAAACACGTCACTTCGCATGCACTAGGCCCCAGAACCTCGCTGACATAGGATGTGATTTGGTCATTGGTGGTCGCGATGGTTACATCGACTCGCTTGTCCCTCGCCATAGCCATGGCAATAGGCAGACTGTGCGCTACCTGATGGGTTTGATCATGGTTGAACAAGAAGCAGACTTTTTGCTTTTTTTTGAATAATGCGGATTTGCTTTTTGGGGAGGGACCAGCGTGCATGTTAGGCAATATTGCGCGCTTGCAAGCCAACAAAGGTAATTGGAAACTTCACCTGGTTGATCGGCGGTAAGGGGTTTGGAGCGATATATTCGCTCATATATCTTGCCATCCTCTCACGAACGCTCGGAATTAAGGATTTCGGGCACTTCTCCCTGATTTTTGCAACCGGGCAGGCCTTTGTCGCCATCGCAGGTTTCCAGAGCTGGTAAACTTTGGTCAGTTTTGGTGCTGCATATGTGCAAGAACGGGCATGGGATAAGTTTGGTCGGCTCGCCATGTTCTGTGGCCTCCTTGATTGGGTTGGTGCAAGTCTCGGCTGTCTTGTCGCCTGGTTCGTATACTTTCGAATTGTGGAGGAAATTGGTATTAGCGCCAAATATGCAGAGATGGCTTTCACCTTTACCTGCGTCCTATTATGGTCGCGGGTTTCTGCGCCGGTTGGTATTGTGCGGGTGCTTGGCCGTTTTGACACAGCCGTCTATGTGGAAGCGATTGTTCCCTTCAGCCGCTTGCTTGCCGCCCTTGCCCTTTGGGCCATTGGCCCGACGGTTGGCGGTTTTCTGTTTGCTTGGGCCTTGATCGATATTGTGGCCGCGGCCTTCTATTGGCGCGCCGCTCGGCGATTGGCACCCGAAGCGGTCAAGTGGCGCTATCTGTCCGACTGGCGCCAGACGCTGAAGGAAAATCCGAAAATCAAACAATTTTGCGGCGTGACTTACGTCATCTCCACGCTGGACACCGCCTATAATCAGGGCCCGCTGCTCATTGTTGGCCTGCTGGTGGGAACAAGTGCGGCAGGCATTTACCGGCTCGCCGATCAGCTTGCTCAGGGTGTTGGCAAGCTGACCCAACTGCTCGCTCGGGCCATTTATCCTGAAATCAACACAGCTCGCGTGTCAGTTTCCTCCGGTCAATTTGGGCGATGGGTTAAGCGTATGACCGGCCTCGCCGCGATCGCCAGCGTGGCTGTGTTTTTTCCTTTGGTCATAGCAGTCAGCTTCAAACTGGCCAGCGTGACTTATGAACCTGTGCTGCATGCAACCAATCATGCCCGGCTGAGTTTGATGGCGCGTTTGCTGTCGTTGCTGGCTGTGGATCTGCATCGCTCTGTTTGCCAATGCGAGCAGCATCGGCATTGCGTGGTCGGTGGCTGCTGGCCAGATGCTGGGTTATGCAGCAATGGGTGCAATGGTGATATTTGCGCTGCGCTAATAGCGTGCAGCGTCACATCAGACTTAGCCGGCCCGGAGCAAATTGCCGTTCGCCTCATAGCTTCGCCCAGCGCGCGCGACGGTCAAGGCAAGGTTCATTGATCGCACCTGCGGCCTCATGGGAATTTGCAATGCCCTGTAATCATCTGCTGGATATGATGTGGACCATGACGAACGTGACAGGCGACGCCACCGTTTCCGTTGCCGTTGAACGTATGGCCGGAGAGATTGATGTGGAAGAATACCGGTCGACTGATGACATTCAGATTGTTTACGGCAGAGGGCTAGCCAGCGAGCGGCTTTTATCCTTTCCGCCAAGCGTCGATATCCGACTAAAATTGGGTGTGCAGGGAAATCAACTTGCTGATGGAACTGGCGATCCCGTCGCGGGTAGATGTAGACGGGATTGAAAAGACCAAGGAGTTTGCAATGACCGACGAGAGCGAACAAGTAACGTCCAACAGAGATGAAGCCGCAGGATATCTGGCTTATGAAACACCAGCCGATATTCTTCGGGATGATACGCTTGATAAAAAACGGAAAAAAACGCTGCTAGAAAGCTGGAAGATGGATCTCAACAGTCGCCTTTACGCGGAAGCCGAAGGGATGAGCAAATCGGAACCGATCAGCGCGGGCAAGGAAGCGGGGTTGGCTGAAAAGGAGCAGTTGGTGAATCAGGCGCTCGAAATGCTGAGCAACAAACAGGAATAGAATGTCAGTTAGTTTAGCTGATTGTTTGTTTCCTCTTCCGGCACCACTGTTTTTCAAAACATTGTAATCGTTGGACAAGCGTCACTTCGACGGCCCCAAAATAGTGTCTGCTACACAACATTGTGACACACGCAACGATCTGGATTGATTCTGCGAGGACGCTTTTTTTCGTTGGCACCTTGTACCGAAGGCGCTTGTGAAGATCGTCGGCAAGAAAGAAACTTCGAAATCGGTGCGCAACAGTAGCTTTGAAATTTCCACGCGTCGTGTGCCGATGGCAGTAGCAAGCGATCAGGCGTAATAGGCTACGCTTTGCATCGCGGTCGCGATCAGCTCGTGGTGGCTGTTCCAGACGCTCATATACTGACTGCTCGCGCCATGATCGGCATGATGGGTGTGGGAATCGATCAGCCACCAGCCGTCCGCGGTCGTGACCTCTTCGGCGATGAAATTAACCTGCCAGTTCATCGAACTGACCATCGCGTTCTTGTCGAGCAGTCCCATCACCGAAGGCGGCAGGCTGTCGCACATGCAGATTATTTCAGCGACCGGATCCAGCCCGTTACGCTGTTTCAGCCGCATCCAGCGGGTCAGGCGATTGGTCTTGGTGCTGGTATCGATCCGTTTGCCGACATATTCCATGTTTGAGGTGAAAAATTGAGGCGGACCGCTGTGCAGGCCCTCGCCATCCGGGAGGGGCGGGAAATCGGGCTTCATGATGTCGAGTGTCTTCACCTCGGTCGGGCGGGGGGCGGCAAAGATAAAATTGCAGTGGAGCCCGAGACCCTTGTCTCCAAAAATCTCCGACTGGACAAATGCGGTATTCTTGCCGCGGCGAAGCATCGCGGTCTCCGCCGTCAAGGTGCCGAACAGCGGGCCGGTGAACGCAATCTGGGCCGACCTTAGCGGTGGCAGGTCGTTCTCGATATGACTCGCGGCATGATAGGCAAGCGCGCCGGACAGGCCACCAAAGGCGGTGCGTCCCTGGGTCCAGCTTTGTGGCAGCGTGACGGGATGGGCTGATCCGCCGGGGCCGCATTGGTTGAGCAGTTCGGCGAGGGCGACAGGTTTGGGATGTTTATCGGTCATCTTTTTCGCATATCGGGCTAATCGTCTGAAATCCACTGGTAAGTTTGTTGATGACATTTACAAAAGCCGGGATTTGATTTATAGCTTTGGTTAGTTTTCAATCTCTTGATGGAAGAAATTGTGATGAGCTATACGAACACCCTGACTCGCGCCGATCTGGCCGAAACAATGAACCGGCAGGTTGGCCTGTCGCGTGCTGACAGTGCTGTCATGGTGGAATCGATCCTTGATCATATGATCGAAGCGCTTGTCGCTGGCGAAAATGTCAAGATTTCGGGATTTGGCACCTTCGTGCTGCGCGACAAGGGTGAACGCACCGGTCGCAACCCCAAGACCGGTATTGAAGTGCCGATTGCACCGCGGCGGGTTCTGACCTTCCGCGCCAGCCAAACGATGCGTGACAGAATTATCGCCGCAGGTTAATGGACCCGGCGTACCCGGGGGAGTAGAGTATGACCAAAGAACAAGGGGCTTTCCGGACCATCGGAGAGCTGTCCAAAGAGCTGAGCATCAAGCCCCATATCTTGCGCTATTGGGAAGACCAGTTTGCCGTGTTGACCCCGCTCAAGCGGGCCGGATCCCGGCGTCATTATCGCCCTGAAGATGTTGAGGTGGTCAAGACGATCAATCGTCTGCTCAACGAAGAAGGCTATACGATCAAGGGCGCTCGAAAATTTCTGTCCTCGCGGCGCAAAGGCCCGGAGATGGTTGAGGATGCACCGCAGGCCGCCGCCCTGCCGTTGGCAGGCGATGTACCAGAGGACAATGGTTTGATTCTGGCGGAGCTGAAATCGATCCGCGATCAGCTGTCGCAGGCGCTAAACCACGCCTAGTCGTAATTTGGTCCCAGTTCCGGATCGAGGTCACGCGGCCGGGTAAAGCGATCCAGCCTACCGCATTTTTCGGTGATATCAGCCCAGTTGTCGATCGCGAGAGTCATCTCGGCCAGCGTCGCGGTCGGATATTTTGTTTCCACCTCGTCGCGGGCCGGGGAGCTTCCGTCATCGGGAACGAGATCGAAAATCAGATCTTCCAGTCCCGGATTATGGCCAACCATCAGAATATGCTCGGCCTCCGCATCGGCGCCGCGCAGGACGTCGAGCAGGGTAGCCGATGAGGCGAGATAGATTTTCCGGTCCCACGTCGGTTCCATCGCCAGGCCACTGGCTTCTTCCACATTTTCAAGCGTCTCGATTACTCGCACCGCAGGGGACGCCAAAATCTGATCGAAGGTCAAGCCATTGCGCTGGATGAAACGGCCCATGACCGCAGCAGCGCGTTTGCCCTTCTTGTTGAGGGGACGATCAAAATCGCGTTCGACCGGATCATCCCAGCCGGATTTGGCATGGCGCAGGAGTGTAAGTTTTTTCATTGCGAATTGTCATGCATCAAACTTGTTTCAGTTGGAAGACCGGATTTTTCCATTTTTGATTTGGCCTGGCGGATCTCGGCCAGAGCCTGTTCCAGCGGCATGCGTTCGATCGGCGTGCCTTCAGGAAAGGCACCGAACAGACGCGAGGGGAAAGACGAAGAGAGGATGACAAAATGGCCATGGTCATCGGCCCGGCGAATGATCCGGCCAAAGGCCTGGGCCAGTCGCGCGCGAATGATGCGGTCGTCATAGGCGCTGCCGCCGCCTGCCAGCTTGCGGGCGCGGTGGAGGATATTGGGGCGTGGCCACGGGACCGATTCCATCACCACGAGACGCAGGCTCTGGCCCGGGACATCGACACCGTCGCGCAAGGCGTCGGTACCGAGCAGGCTGGCCTTGGGGTCATCGCGGAAAATATCGACCAATGTACCGGTATCGATAGGATCGACATGCTGGGCATAGATCGGCAGTCCGCTCTGCGCCATCCGGTCGGCGATCCGGGCATAGACCGTGCGCAAACGCCGGATCGCGGTGAACAGGCCAAGCGTGCCGCCAGCGGAGGCTTCGATCAATTGTGCATAGGCACCGGCAAGTCCGGGCATGTCGCCGCGTTTCACATCGGTAACGATGATGACCTTCGCCTGATTGGGATAGTCGAACGGGCTGGCGACTTCGAATTCCTGCGGGGCATGTTCCAGATGAATCGCCCCGCTGCGTGCGCGCGCGGTCTCCCAGCCGCCGCCACCTTTCAAGGTAGCCGAGGTGATCATCACGCCATGAGCGGGTTTGGTGACAACTTCGGTGACCGGTATGGTCGGATCGAGCCAGTGACGGCAGATCCCGATATCATATTCACGGCCCTCGAAACGGTCAATCATCAGCCAGTCGACGAAATCGGGGTCGGCTGGTCCGCCAATACGCGACAGAAGAGACAGCCAGCCGGACAAGGTGTCGCGGCGCCAGCCGAGGCTCGACAATGCGCCTTCCATCCGGGCCCGGGCTGGCGCGTCCATCCAGTCGGGGCCTTCCTCGATCAGATGTTCGATCCGCTGGCCAAGACGGACCAGAGGCTTGAGCAGGGCATCCATCGCTTCTGCGGCCATGGCGACGGCGTCGATCATCGGCCCTTCGACATCGGTCAGTTCGGTTTCAAGCCCGTAACCGGCATCGGCGCTCTGGCTCTCATCGCGCGCGAAGACCATCGCGCGGACTTCCTGAAGCAGCGCCTCGATCGGGCCAAAGGGCTCGCCTTCCCCGATCCGCTGGAGCCAGCCGTCACCCGGCAGCGCCTCCGCTGCCACACGAGCGCTTTCGATCGCGCGGCCGCCTTCCTCGTCATAGGACGCGAGATCGGCGAGGCGAGCGGCGAGGCCGCGACGACGGCCGCGATTTTTCGTTTCCGGCCCTATCACCCAGCGTCTTATCTCTATCGCTTCCTGTCCGGACAGCCGCGCGGCGAACATCGAATCGGCGGCGTCAAACAGATGATGGCCTTCGTCGAAGATCAGCCTGGTCGGGCGGCTTTGCTGTTCGCGCCCGCGGGCGGCGTTGACCATGACCAGCGCATGATTGGCAATGACGATATCGGCCTGCTGGCTGGCGCGCGCCGCTTTCTCGATGAAACATTTGCGGTAATGCGGGCAACCGGCATAGACGCATTCCCCGCGCCGATCGGTGAGCGCGGTGGCACCGTTGCGACGGAAGAGAGTGGTCAGCCAGCCTGGCAGATCGCCGCCGACCATATCGCCGTCCTTGCTAAAGGCCGCCCAGCGGGCGACGAGATGGGCAAGGATCGACGCCCGACCGGTAAAGCCGCCCTGCAGTGCGTCTTCGAGATTGAGCAGGCAGAGATAATTTTCCCGGCCTTTGCGGACGACGACTTTCTTGCGGAATGTCTCTTCGTCCGGATAGATGCGATGCGTTTCCCGGTCGAGCTGGCGCTGCAGGGCCTTGGTGAAGGTTGAAATCCACACCGTTCCCCCCGCCTGGCGCGACCATAAGGACGCGGGCGCCAGATAGCCGAGCGTCTTGCCGATCCCAGTCCCCGCTTCGGCGAGCAGCATATTGGGCATGCCCTTGATCTTGCGCGGATTGAAAATCTGGGAGACCGCAGCGGCATAGCTTTTCTGGCCTGCCCGTTCCTCGGAGCCTTCACCGGTCAGCGCATCGAGCGTGGAAAGTGTCTCTTTCCGATCCACGGTGACGGATCGCGGAGCGGGGCGCGGCGGCTCTTCTTCCCATTCGGCCAGTTTGGAAAAAAGCCAGCGTTCGGCCTCGACCGGCTTCTCCAGTTTGCGTCCGACTTCCTGCGCCCAGGGCCAGCGGAGCCGGTAGAGCGCTTGCGCGCTGCTCCATGCGCCTTCCCGCTCTTTCCAGAAAGGAGCTTCCAATCCTTCCAACAACACGCTTGCGGCTTGCCGGCACAGAGCTGCAATATCGGCCTCTTGTTCCGGTGGGGTCAGACCGAGTGTCTTGGCGAGACCGGCCGGTGTCGGGACGACAAATTGCGCCGGATGGATGAAGGCATATAGCTCAAGCAGATCGAGCCCCGACAGATCGGGATAGCCGAGCCTTTGCCCCAACAGGGGAGCGTTGAGCAGGATATGCGGCGTTTCCGCTACCCGCCCGATCGCCTCGCCCTTGCCGACCGCGCGGGTTTCGCCATCGACTGAGCAAATCCAGATGCCGCTATGACTGGCATGCAGCGCGGGATAGGGGAGCGGCGTCGCCATTTATCCGGCGACAACCGGTACACCGGCGAACCACGGATGCAGAAACATCAGAATGGCATAGAGTATTGCCGCAATCACCAGGCTTAGTAACTCGCGGCCTACGGTTGCGATCTTTTCCGGCTTCACCCATGCGCCTTCATTGCGCGATATGGTGAAGATCGAGATGAGCGCCCATAGCCCGAGACCACCAAACAGCACGAGTGATTTATTATCACCATTGGCAAGCAGATGGCCGATTGCCCAGACAAGAACGCCGGTCAGCATTGGATGGCGAATCCACTGTCTGATCCGTGAAGCGCCCTGGGCTGCGCCGAGCAGGAGAATCGCGACGAACATCAGTGTCATATTGGCGTGACGGCCCCAAGTGGGAGGATCATAGACGAATTCAGCCGGGGTCGAGCGCCAACCGAAGATCATCAATGCCAGCGACAGCAGAAGCATAAGTGCGACCAGGCCCTTGTGCGGTCCTTCGCCGATCGCGCCCTGAATCGAGGCGCGCAGTCCCGGTGTCACCGACTTCATTAAATGTACCAGACTCCACAACAGAACCCCTGCAATCAGCATTTCCATGTTCAATCTCCCGCTTTTGTTGCGTTCTACCTTGCCATATAGGCTAAGGCTACTATTTGCGCAGCATTGACTGAAGAGGACAAATTGTGACCGATTATCGTGAAGCAGCAGAAAATTCCAAAGCGTGGCCGTTCGAGGAAGCCCGCAAGCTGCTCAAACGCTATCGCGGCGAGCGCGGTGCCCCCGCACCAAAGCCGGGTGGAGAGCCGATGCTGTTCGAGACCGGCTATGGTCCGTCGGGCCTGCCGCATATCGGCACGTTCAACGAGGTCCTGCGCACCACCATGGTGCGGCACGCCTATGAAACGCTGACCGGCAACCCGACCCGGCTGATCGCGTTCAGCGACGATATGGACGGTTTTCGCAAGGTTCCGACCAACGTTCCCAATCAGGATATGCTGGCCGAACATCTTCACAAGCCGCTGACGCAGGTACCGGATCCGTTTGAAAAGTTCGAAAGTTTTGCCGCGCATAATAATGCGATGCTGCGCGAGTTTCTCGATCGCTTCGGTTTTGACTATGAATTCATGTCTTCGACCGAACAATATCAGTCCGGCGCGTTTGACGAGACGCTCAAGCTTGTGCTCGCCCGCAACCAGCAGATATTGGACATCATGCTGCCGACATTGGGCAAGGAGCGGCAGGCGACCTATTCGCCGATCTTGCCGATCAGCCCCAAAACCGGCCATGTTCTGCAGGTGCCGGTGGAAATCGTTGATGCCGAAGCCGGTATTGTCCGTTTCGAGGATGACGGCGAGATGATTGAGCATAATGCTCTCACTGGTGGGGCCAAGCTGCAGTGGAAAGTCGACTGGGCTATGCGCTGGACCGCGCTTGGCGTCGACTATGAAATGTATGGCAAGGACCTGACCGACAGCGGCGTGCAGTCGGGCAAGATCGCCAAGGTGCTCGGCGCGCGCAAGCCCGAAGGTCTGATCTACGAAATGTTTCTCGACGAAAGGGGCGAGAAGATTTCCAAGTCGAAGGGCAATGGTCTCAGCCTCGAGGAATGGCTGCGCTATGGCTCGGAGAACAGTCTCGCCTTCTATATTTACCGCGAGCCCAAATCGGCCAAGCAACTGCATATGGGCGTGATCCCCAAGGCGGTTGATGAATATTTCCAGGCGCGTGCCAACTGGCACGAGCAGGATGCGGCCAAGCGGCTCGGCAATGCGGTGCACCATGTCCATAATGGTAATGTACCGACAGATACGATTCCGGTCACCTTTGGCTTGCTGCTCAACCTTGTCAGCGTGATGGGTGACGCTGATCGCGAGCAGATCTGGGGCTATTTGCGCCAATATGCGCCGGACGCAACGCCGGAACGCTATCCCGATCTCGACGAGCTGATCGGCAATGCAATGGCCTATCACAAGGATTTCATCGCTCCGACCTTGCAGCGGCGCAAGCCGGAAGGCGTCGAAGTGGCGGCGCTCGAGCGGCTCGACAGCGAGCTCGCCGCGCTCCCTGACGATGCGGCTGCCGAGGACATCCAGAATATCGTCTATGCCATCGGCAAGGAAGGCGGCTTCGACAATCTGCGCGACTGGTTCAAGGCGCTTTACGAGACTCTACTGGGCTCTTCGCAGGGACCGCGCATGGGCAGCTTCATTGCGCTCTATGGCGTGGCCAACACCCGCAAGCTGATCGCCGAAGCGCTGTCTCCGCAATGATCGATATTTTCACCACCGGCGGGACGATCGACAAGGTCTATTTCGACGCCCTGTCGGAATATCAGATCGGCGCGACAGCGCTGCCCGATATGCTGCAGGAGAATAATGTCTTTGTCGCACACCGGGTGACGCAGCTGATGCGCAAGGACAGTCTGGAGCTGACCGACGCTGACCGGGCGGCGATCCATGACGCGGTTGTGGCGAGCGATGCAGACAAGATACTTGTAACCCATGGCACTGATACGATGGTCGATACGGCGCGGGTGTTGTCCGACATCACCGGCAAGACGATCGTGTTGACCGGGGCGATGCAACCGGCGTCGCTGCGAATCAGCGATGCCCAGTTCAATGTCGGCTTTGCCCTCGCCGCGACCCAGACTCTGCCGCCCGGTGTCTATATCGCGATGAACGGCGAGGTCTTCGATCCGGCGAAAACACGCAAGGATCGTTCGGCGCACAGATTTGTCAGCGAATAGTATCATTTCCGGCATATAGTCACAGTGACAGGGAGTTTGGGATGGCAAAGCGTACGGTCGAGCAACTCAGCGAGCAACTGCTCGACAAGCCGCTGGCGGCGCTTTCTCCCGAAGAGAAGGGCGTTCTCGAAGCCATTGTTACGCGCCAGATAGTCGCCGACGATGCCGCCGATCTGGCCGACGAGCAGGCCAGTTTTGGCGAGCGCCTGTCGGACCGGGTAGCGGCGGTGGGTGGTTCCTGGGCCTTCATCATTACCTTCGTGCTCGTGCTGTTCGGCTGGATGCTGCTGAACTCGGAAATTCTCACCAAGTTCAATGCCGCCTTCGATCCCTATCCCTTCATCTTCCTCAACCTGATGCTGTCGACGCTGGCCGCGATCCAGGCGCCGATCATCATGATGAGCCAGAACCGGGCCTCCAACAAGGACCGGATCGCTGCGTCCCATGACTATGAGGTCAATCTGCGCGCCGAGATCGACATCATCCGCCTGCACGAGAAAATCGACCAGCTGATGCTCGACAAGGTCAGCAAGCTGGAAGCCGACCTCGACGAGATCAAGACAGCGCTGCGGTCGGGTTAAGCCGCAACCGGTGTCGTCACCGTCCGCAAAACCTCGCCATAGCTGTTCGCGATCGTCATCTGCGGCCCATAGCCCTTGGCGATCAGCAGGTCGTGCGCCTTTGGCAGATTATAGCAGGGCACGCCCATGAACAGATGATGCTCGCTGTGATAATTGACCCAATAGGGCGCCAGCGTCATCCGCATCAGCATATTGGCCTTGGTCGTCCGCGCATGGCTGAACGGATCATTGCCGCCAGTGGTGGTGCAGGCATGTTCGGCAATGTTGCGGATGCGCAGGATCAGCTGGAACGTGGTCGCCAGCGCGGCCAGCCAGATCAGGAAGGGAATGATGCCGAGCGTCGCCAGGCTGAGCAGCAGCACCGTCAGCTGGATGAGGAGGAAGCGACCCACTGTCCGGGTGGTCCGTTTCGCGCCGTCCAGATCGATCACGGGCGCAGCCACGCCGGCAGCGCCATTGCGGTTAAGCGTGGTTCCTGCCGAGGTGTCGCGCTTGGCCGGTGGGCGGGTGTCAGTTGCGCCTGACAGCATCGCTTTCAGACCCTTCCACGCCACCGCAAACTGGTTGCCGCGCTGCTTGAAGAAGGTCTGCCCGGTGAGGTCGCGGATGATCTTGCGCCGCAGGCTGGCCTTGGTGGTCGGGAAAGCCGCAGACAGACCGAGATCAGGATCCTCCGTCTGCTGGGTGAACCGGTGATGGGTCAGATGATAGGCACGATAGCTATGCAGATCGCTGCCGGTCGCCGCTCCGGTCAGCCACTGACCGACGAAATTGTTGATCTTGCGCTTCGGGTGAAGCAGGCCGTGCGCGCCTTCGTGCATCAGGATCGACAGACCCAATTGTCGTCCACCGATCAGCAATATCGCGAAGGGGGTCGCAACCAGGCCGGCGAGCCAGTGCCATTGCCACAATAAAGCCGTGCCCCCGGTAACCAGCGTGACCATCAGCCAGGCATGCAGTGTCAGCCACAGACCATGCCAGCGCGACACGCGGGTCAGCGCTTTCCACTCTTCAGGCGTGAAGATTTCATTGGGTTTGGCGGCTTTTACTGCGGGCATTATGCGATCCTTTTCTCCCCCAATATAGGTGTTTTCCGCCGATTTTACAAATGTTGGCGATGCCGTAGCGTTATCCGTTACCGGCAGCGATCCGCTCGTCCTGAGCCTCTCGAACGATGGGCCTGCGCGCACTCGTCCTTCGGCAGGCTCAGGACAAACGGCAATATTCGTGGCCCTTCAAGCCAGCGCCTCCGCCAGCCGGATCATGAAATCTGCGCCCCGTTCGAACTGCTCGACCGCCAGATATTCATTGGGCTGGTGCGCCTGCTCGATCGACCCGGGACCACAGATCACCGTGGCAAAGCCGGCCTGCTGGAATTGCCCGGCTTCGGCAGCATAAGAGACCACGCCCGATGGTTCATTGTCGCCGGTCAGACGACGGACAAAATCTGCGGCCTCCTGCGATCCGGCTGGTGCCATCGGCGGCGCGTTGGACAGACGGGTGATGGTGACGCCCGCTTCGGGGAAGGCGTGGCTCATCTCCTTGTCCAACGCCGCGACCTTTGCCTTGAACGGCGCCAGCACGACCTCGGGATCGACATCCGGCGGGCATCGCAGGTCAAAGACAAAATGCGCGCGGCGGGCGAGGATATTGGGCGCGGTGCCGCCTTCCATCTTGCCGATGGTCAGCGTCGCATGGGGCGGAATGAACGGAGAGGCGGGATCGCCATTTTCCCACAGGCCTCGCGCCAGCTCGGCGAGATCATGCATCAACTCGATAGCCACCATATTGGCGGACAGACCAAGATGGGTGAGGCTTGAATGGGCCTCGTGTCCCAGCACCTCGACTTCGTGCACGCTGATTCCCTTGTGCCCGGTGATGACCTTCATCATCGTCGGTTCTCCGATGATCGCCAGCGCCGGTTTCGGCAGTTTGGCCGCCATGTCCTCGATCATCGCCGGTGCGCCGAGACAGCCGACTTCCTCGTCATAGCTGAAAGCGAGATGGACCGGCTTCGCGCCGTGTTTGAACAGCGGCACGGCGGCCAGCGCCAGCGCGAGAAAAGCCTTCATGTCACACGTCCCGCGGCCATGGAGCAATTCGTCCCGCTCGGTCACTGTCCACGGATCGCTTTGCCAATCCTGTCCGTCGACCGGCACGACATCGCTATGACCGGAAAGAATGATTCCGCCCTCGACGTTCGGACCAACACTGGCGTAGAGATTGGCCTTGCTGGCGTCGGCATTGACGACGCGCGTCGAGGTGACGCCATGCCTGGCCAGATAATCCTCGACCCAGACGATCAGATCGAGATTGCTGTTCCGCGATGTTGTGTCGAAAGCGATAAGCCTGGCAAGAATATCGCGGGCGGCGGGGAGAAGATTATCGGTCATCGGGATATGAACTTTACAAACTTTACACTGTTAAAAGAAAAAAGGGGACTGGCCCCGAATTGGCGCAAATTGGCGGGTTTCTGGATGGGGCCTGGCGGTTGATCATGCAAGACGACTATCACAAAAAGCGCAATGTAGGACAGGCAATTTTCTCGGAATTCCTTCTCTCGAGAGGGAGAAGGATATGTCGCCTCAACGCCTATGCGATTAGGCAAAGTTGGACGAGGGTGTTCTGTCGGTAACGGAGCGCGCTAAATGGTGAGAATATACCCTCATCCAGCTGCGACTAGGCAGCAAGCTGCCAAGTCTTCGCGTCCTTCTCCCTCAGGGGAGAAGGTTAGCCGAATATGGTCAAAACATTGTCGCCGCGATAATGGGTTACACACCGCCGTCATCACTCACCCATTGCACCATCGGATTAAACAGATCGACGATTGCGCCCAGTTCATAGATATTGCGATAGCCATAGCCGAAGAGATTGATGAAGGTCGGGATATTGAGCGCCAGCGGTGCCCTTTTGGTCATGATCGGGCGGATATTGTTGCTGAAAGTATTATTGCAGTAGATCAATATTTCCCGGTCGAAATTGTCGCCGATTACCGCTCGCAATTTGGCATCGGTAAAGTCGGAAAAGGGCAGGTTGATCGCGCCCGCCATATGGCCTTCGGCAAAGGCTGCGGCTGAACGTGTGT
>CAJQNR010000005.1 GCA_905479715.1 uncultured Sphingorhabdus sp. | reverse complement strand
TCGCGGCGGCAGAAGCCGCTCTCGAAATCGATCTGGTCGACCGCCGCATAAGCCTTGGCCTGCGCTTCGGTGGTGTTCGTTCCCAGCGCGGTGACATTGAGCACGCGGCCGCCATTGGCGACAAGCTTGCCGTCGACTTCGGCGGTGCCGGCATGGAATATTTTCGCGCCCTCGCGTTCGGCGCGCCCCAGATTCTGGATCTTGCCGCCCTTGTCCGGCGTCGCGGGATAGCCGTTGGCGGCCATTACCACGGTGAGCGCGGTTTCGGGGGCGAAAGCCGGGGCGCTGGTCTGGGCGAGGTCGCCCTTGGCGGTGCGCATCAGCAGCTTGGCGAGATCGTCTTGCAGCCGCATCATCAGCACCTGGCATTCCGGGTCACCGAAGCGCGCGTTATATTCGATCAGCTGCGGGCCCGTGTCGGTCAGCATCAGCCCGGCGAACAGGACGCCGCTATAAGGCGTACCCTCGGCGGCCAAGGTGTCGACGGTCGGCTGGATGATCTCGTCCATCACCTGCTGTTGCAGAGCGGCGGTGAGGACAGGGGCGGGGCTGTAAGCGCCCATGCCGCCGGTGTTCGGGCCGACATCGCCTTCGCCGACGCGCTTGTGATCCTGCGCGCTGCCGAAGGGGACGACCGACTTGCCGTCGGTGATCGCGAAGAAACTGGCTTCCTCGCCGGTCAGAAATTCCTCGATCACCACTTCCGCGCCAGCCTCGCCGAAGCTGCCGTCGAACATGTCGGTGATCGCGGCCTCGGCTTCCGCGCGGGTCTCGGCGATGATCACGCCCTTGCCGGCGGCTAGACCGTCGGCCTTGATCACGACGGGAATGGAAAAACCGTCGAGCGCCTTGAGCGCGTCGGCAGCACCGGTGGTCCGGACATAGCCGGCGGTCGGAATATTGGCGCGGCTGCACAGGTCCTTGGTGAAGCCCTTGGAGCCTTCGAGCTGCGCGGCTGCCTTGTCGGGGCCGAAGACCGCAATGTCGGCGGCGCGCAGGCTGTTGCCAAGCCCGTCGACCAGCGGCGCTTCCGGGCCGACGACGACCAGATCGATGCGCTTGCCCTGACAGAAACGGACGACCGCATCATGATCGGCAATGTCGAGCTGGGCCAGCTCTGCATGTTGTGCGATGCCGGGATTTCCGGGTGTCGCATAGAGTTTCTCGAGAGAAGGGGATTGCGCCAGCTTCCACGCCAAGGCATGTTCGCGGCCGCCGGACCCGATCAACAGGATATTCATGGACGATTCCCTTTCTTTAGATGCGAAGCTGTTAGCCGAGAGCGGGCAGGGTGACAACGCCCCGCCTTTGTCGGTCTCGGAAATTTCCGGAGCGCTCAAGCGCGTGGTCGAGGATCGCTTCGGCTATGTCCGGATAAGAGGTGAAATTTCGGGCTTCAAGCGGGCTGCGTCGGGCCATGTCTATCTCGCGCTCAAGGATGACAAGGCGGTGCTCGACGGGGTGATGTGGAAGGGCAATGCCGGACGGCTGCCGTTCCGGCCGGAGGATGGCATCGAAGTCGTCGTCTCGGGCAAGCTGACCACCTATCCCGGTCGCTCGAAATATCAGGTGGTGATCGACAAGATGGAGCTGGCGGGCGAAGGCGCGTTGATGGCCCTGTTCGAGAAGCTCAAGGCCAAACTGCTCGCTGAAGGCCTGTTCGATCAGGATCGCAAGAAGGCGATTCCCTTTCTGCCCAAGACTATCGGCGTGGTGACATCGCCCACCGGCTCGGTGATCCGCGATATCCTCCACCGCCTCGCCGACCGCTGCCCCAGCCATGTCATCGTCTGGCCGGTGCTGGTCCAGGGGGAGGGTGCGGCAAAGCAGATATCCCACGCCATTCGCGGCTTTTCGGAGATGGCGCCGGATGGTCCGGTCGCCAGGCCCGATCTGGTGATCGTCGCGCGCGGCGGCGGTTCGATCGAGGACCTGTGGAGCTTCAACGAGGAAATCGTGGTCCGGGCTGTCGCGGATTGCACGATCCCAATCATCTCTGCCGTGGGCCACGAGACCGACACGACACTCTGCGATTTTGCTGCTGATTTGCGTGCGCCAACGCCGACCGCTGCCGCCGAAATGGCGGTGCCCGTCCGGGCCGAATGGCTGGCCACATTGTCGGAAGCCAAGGCGCGGATGGCGCGCAGCGTGCAGCGTGGACTGATGACCGCGCAGGAACGGCTGGAGGCGCAGCGGCGGCTGATGCCCGCATTGACCGATCTGCTCCGGCCGCATCAGCAAAGGGTCGACGAGACGTCGGAACGGATGAAATATGGCATGAGCCAGAATATCGCTCACGCCCGCAGCCGCTTTGCCAACAGCGCCGGCGCCTTGCGGCCTTCGATATTGAAACAGCGGCTGGCGCGCTCGCAGGAGCAATATAGGCGGCTCGATCTGCCGACAAGTCTGGTGCAACGCCCGCTCGATGATGCACGGCAGCGGCTCGACGCATTATGGCGTCTGGCGCAGCAGGTCTCTCCCGACGGCCCGCTGAAACGGGGCTATGCCCGGGTCTCCGGACCGGACGGCAGTCTCATCGCCAATCGCGCCGCTGCGATAAAGGCCGGCGATCTCGACCTGCATTTTCAGGACGGGATAGTTGGCGCGACCGTGACGGACAAGGCGCCGGCCAAGCAAAAGCCCGCGCAACCATCGGCCAGCCGAGTCAAAAAACAGCCGGATGACAGGCAGCAGGATTTATTCTAGGGAAAAAGCGCGATAGGTTCGCCGTGCTTGCGGCGATCCTGATCGTAAATCGCAGGTAAATGATTCACGGAGTATAAGCGTCCTATGTTAATGTCCAATCGCAACAAGGTGGCAAAGCTGCATTATATGCCCAATGGTTTTCGGCCGCTGTCGTCGGGTGACCATGTCCTTTGCGCGGTTTCCGGAGAGGTCATTCCGCTTGACGAGCTTCGCTACTGGAGCGTCGAAAAGCAGGAGCCTTATGCCACGGCACAGATTTCGGCGCACGCCCATCTGCCGGCAAGCGAAAAGTGACAGGACGGTTTAAAACTGCGCTCTGCCTTCTGACGCTTTCGGCTGCCGCCATTCCCGCGGCGGTTGCCTATGCTGGAGTCGATGACACCGAACAGTCGGCGTTTCGCGAAGCGGTCAAATTCGGTTTTACCGGCCAGGCAATTCAGGGCGGGGTGATGATTGGCGATGCACCGGCCGGCACCCGCAGCCTTTCCTTCGACGGCAAAGCCATCCCGTTCGACGAAGACGGCAAGTTCATTATCGCCTTCAACCGCGACGCGGGGCAGGCGGCGCAATTGGTCGCGACATTGGATAATGGCCAGACGGTCAAGAAATTCATCAACATCGCGCCGCGCAAATGGCATATCGAGCATGTCAATATCAACCGCAAGGCGGGGACCGCCAGCGAATCATTCAAGCGCCGCCGCGCGCCCGAGCTTGCCCAGATCAATGCCGCACGCAGCGCCATGAATGATAGCGCCGGCTGGCGTCAGACCTTCGTCTGGCCGGTCAAGGGCCGGATCTCCGGCATGTTTGGCAATCAGCGCATCTATAATGGTGATCCGGGGAGCTATCACAGCGGTATTGATATCGCTGCCCCCACCGGCACTTATTATGTCGCGCCCGCTGATGGCGTGGTGACGCTGGCCGCATCCAGCCCGTTCACGCTCGAAGGCAATCTGGTGATGATCGACCATGGCATGGGGTTGAACAGCGCCTTTCTGCACAGTTCCGAGATATTGGTCAAAGAAGGCCAGCACGTGAAGCGCGGTGAACCGATCGGCCGGGTCGGCTCAACCGGCAGCGCAACCGGTCCGCATCTCCACTGGTCGATGAAATGGAACGCGGCGCGGATCGATCCGATTCTCCTGACCGGACCGATGGAATAGGCTGATCCCGTCAGGGTTTAATTGACAACCCGTTTTACCTTGAAGGCCCGTCCGCCATTGACCTTGGCCATATAGCTCCCCAGCGCGGCCCGTTTAATCGTGATTGAATCGCCTGACTTGGGGTCTCTCATGCTGCTGCGCGGGGAATCGGTTTGTAGCCATACAGCTCCATCTTCCAGTGAGATCACCCATTTGCCGCTGCGAATCGTCCGGGCGGACTTTATCGTGCTTTCGATTTCCGCGATTTCATCACCCTCGTCGCCATCGCCGTCGAACAGCTTAATTCTTGGCAAGGTCAGTCCAAACAGGCCACGCCGCGCTTCCCGCACTTGCTCGCGATCGGCGATCACGACCTGGTTTGAGGATTGGGCCGTTTGCAGGGCAGTGACTTTTTCGTCAAAGCAAGCCAGTCGCGCGGTGGGATCGGCAATATCCTTACAGGCTATCATGTCCGTATAAATGGCAGGCGGTGCGGTTAGGGCCTTTCGCCGATCAACCTCTTGTGCAACTGCCGGGGTACAAAGGCCGGCCGCCACCGCGGCGGTCGTTGCAAACATGCCCACGAAGATCGATTTTGAACTCACCATCTCTGTTTTCCTTGTCACCCTATTCCATTGTTTCTTGTGCCATAAGCAATCGCAGCATGAGAGGCAATTCATTGTTCGTCGCGTCATCCAGCGATGATCAAATACCGATTCCCGATACGAAAAAACGCGGAACTCCCGTTGTTCTTGGGTCATTTTTGAACTGTGACAAAATAGTTACAATCTCTACAAAATCAGACCAGTTCGCTGAACAGAACCTTTACAGTCCAGAAGCCTTGTTGCAATTGACCCACAACTCGGTGGTCGAATCCGTGCGTTTGGGGCGCACTGATTGCCATCGATTAACAACCGGGGTCGGCCATTATGGTCAACCTCTCCAGAATAAGGGACTGGATTACATGAGAAAATATTCAAACCTGAAGGCATCCGTTGCACCCATGGTGCTCGGACTTGCTATGGTTTCTACTCCTGCGTTCGCGCAGGATCAGTATGCCGATGAGATCGCAGAAAGCGTGATCGTTGTTACGGGTTCGCGCATTAGCAACCCTAATCTGGAGCAGTCTGCTCCGGTCAACGTTGTCGGCTCTGACGAAATTGATTTGCGTCAGGCAACCAACGCTGAAGAACTGGTCGGTGAACTTCCCGGTATTTCTCCTGGCGTTAACGCAAGCGTGAACAACGGTAGTGCCGGTTTCGCAACACTGAACCTGCGTAACGTTGGTTCTCGCCGTAACTTGGTGCTTCTGGACGGAACCCGTCTGGTGCCATCAAGCCTCAGCAGTGTGACCGATCTTAACATCATTCCAGTCGCTCTTGTCGAACGTGTCGATATCGTAACTGGCGGTGCTAGTTCGGTTTATGGTGCAGACGCGATCTCGGGTGTTGCCAACTTCATCACCAAGCGTGACTTTGCAGGCGTTGACATGGCTGCTTCCTTCGGCGTGACCGAAGAAGGTGACGGTCAACGTTTCCGTACCGACATCACCATTGGTGCCAACTTTGATGATGGCCGTGGTAACGCGGTATTGAGCGTTGGTTATCAGAATGTAGACTCGGTGCTTCAGGGTGATCGCGCGATTTCGCAGAAAACCTTGTTCATCGAAGGGTCGGAAATCGGCTCGGGTACGTCCGTTCCAACACGTATCAATGGCGATCAGTATGATCCAGCCACTGGTTCTTTGGTGCCAACATACAACACCTTTAACTTCGCACCGTTCAACTATTTCCAGACTCCTCTGGAACGGTTCAACATGTTCGGTTCAGCTCGCTATGAAATAACCGACAATGTCGAAGTCTACACCAAGGGAATGTACACGAAGAGCACGGTTAGCCTTCAGCTCGCACCTTCAGGTCTCTTTGGTGATACCTGGCAGCTGCCTTTGAACAACCCGTTCCTTACCGATTCGGTTCGTAACTCGATTTGTTCAAATAGCTTGAATAACATAGATCAGGCCACTTGCGATGCGGCTGGTGCAGCGGTAAATCCTGAAGATCCAAACTATCTTGAGGTCCCGACCACGATCAACCGTCGTTTGGTTGAACAAGGCAATCGCGTAACCGATTATGTGACCAACCAGTTCCAGATCTGGACGGGTGTTCGCGGTTCGATTACCAACAATATCGATTTCGATGTTTACGGTACTTACGGTGAATCCGAACGGTCTCAGACCAACCGTAACTGGGGCCTGAAATCGCGCGTTCAACAAGCATTGCGTGCAGATGACGCCAATACATGTTCTGATCCAAGCAATGGCTGTGTTCCGATCAATCTCTTCGGTGACGGACAGAGCATTACCGCTGAGCAGGCTGCGTTTTTCAACCAGCCAAGCGGCCAAACGGTCAAAACCTCGCTGGCGGTTGTAAACGGCAGCATCTCCGGTGATCTGGGTTCGGAAAGCTTCCTTTTCGCAGATACGCCAATTGGTTTTGCTGTTGGTGCGGAATATCGCAAATATACGGCTGAGCAGCTTTCTGATGTTGCCAGTGGCACGCAGGACGAAGTCCTGGGTACCGGTGCTCCATCGCCAAGCTTCAGCGGTGAGTATGACGTCAAGGAAGTCTTCGGCGAGTTGATCGTTCCGATCGTTGAAAACGTTCCCGGCATCTACAATCTTACCGTAGAAGCTGGTGTTCGTTACTCGGACTATTCCAACTCGGGCGGTAGCACGACATGGAAAGCCGGCGGTAGCTGGGAGCCAGTTGAAGGATACAAAATCCGTGGTATCTATCAGCACGCTGTTCGTTCACCCAACATTGGCGAATTGTTTGCGCCCGTGGTTACCGGTTTGACCGGACTGGCTGTCGATCCTTGCGCCGGAGCAAATCCGGTCGGAAATGCTTCTCTGACTGCAATTTGTATCGCTCAGGGTGCGCCAGCTGGCCAGATCGGATCGATCCCGGTTCCATCAGCTTCGCAGATCAACGCTACCTCCGGTGGTAATCCTGATCTCGATCCTGAAACGGCGAACAGCTACACCATTGGTGTGGTGTTGACGCCGCCATCGATCCCAGGATTGACGCTGACTGCTGATTATTACAACATCAAGATCAAGGGTGCCATCACGACACCAACGCCAGGTGACATTATCGATCCTTGCTACACTGGTGTTGATCCATCAGCATGTGCTTTGATCGTGCGTAACCCGTTGAACGGTTCGCTTAACGGCGGCGGTGATACTCCAGGTCTGTTGCTTCAGTTGACCAATCAGGGCCAGATCGAAACCTCCGGTGTCGATTTGCGCGTTGGCTACAGGTTCCCAACCAGCTTCGGTAAAGTCGCCTTTGACTTTAACGGTAACTGGACGGAGCAGCTGAAATTCAACAGCAACCCGGCTAACCCGACCTCGATCAACCGTGAATGCGTCAGTTACTATGGTGAAAACTGTGAACCGATCACACCGGAATTCACGTTTAACCTGCGTACGACGGTCAGCTTGGGTGATACTGTAGACATTTCGTTGCTCTACACCTGGCTGGATGCGGTTTCGCTTGAACCACTGAGTGCTGCTTTTGGTGGCGCACTGCCGGAATATAGCTCTATCGGATCTTATAGCTACTTTGACCTGACCACACGGTTTAGCGTCAGCGATAACTTCGAAATGACGCTCGGCATCCAGAACCTGCTCGACAAGAAACCACCTAACGTTTCTTCTTATGTTGGCGGTAGCGCATATAACTCGGGTAACACCTATCCGACCACATATGATGCTCTGGGACGTCGCTTTAACGTTACAGGACGTCTGCGCTTCTAATCCGAAGACAGTCTGATAATATAAACAGAGCGGCGGGATATTTTCCGCCGCTCTTTTTTTGTATATGGTCTGTACAGCAGGGGGTGGCAGGGCGATGCCGATGACCGACTTATTGGATACCGACAATGTCATAGCGCGCGCCAAAGCTCTGGGTAATAGCGGCCAATCGGATCAGGCGATCGATCTTGTCCGGTCCGCGATTACCGAACAGCCAAAAGAAGGCAAGCTCTGGCATATGCTAGGGATATTGCACCGGATTGAACAGGATTCGGCCGCTGCATTGGTCGCCCTTGAAAAGGCGCTGGATTTTCAGCCGGACAATCCGACTCTGAATCACGCTCTGGCAAGAGTTACGATGGAAGCGGGACTGCCTGCCGTAGAGCAATTCGACAAGGCTCGCGCACTTGCGCCAAATGACGGGGCGATAATAATCGGTCGTAGCGCCGCACAAATGGCATCCGGCCGATTTGATCGTGCGATAGGGGATCTTGAACTTATCCTGTCTGCCAACCCGCTTTGGCTGGAAGGACATGAACTGCTTTCCGAGGCGCGCTGGACTGCGGGAGACAAGGATGGTCTGATCCGGTCCTTTGCTGAGGCACTGAAGATTCATCCAAAAAATGGTGCGCTCTGGGCCAAATGTCTGGATGCGCTGTTCAAGGCGGATCGCTTTGCCGAAGCTTCCCACATGGTTGAAGAAGCAAGAGCAATATTGGGCGATAGCCGCGGATTGATCATGTATGATGCGATCTGCGCATCCGAACTGGGCGAGGTGGAGAAGGCCAATCAGCTGTTTGAAGCGCTCGCGCCGATAACCGAAATCGCGCTTGCCGTGCGGCACATGCGGCATCTTCTGAGGACCGGAAGAATAGAATTGGCCGCCCGCCTCGGGGAGGCCTTCATAAATGATCCCGAAGCCAATCAGATATGGCCTTATATCTCGTTGGCATGGCGAGCGATGGGGGATCACCGCTGGGAATGGCTGGACGATCAGGCTGGGCTTGTACAGACCTATGATTTGGCAGACCGGATTGATACCACGGAACTGGCACGATGCTTACGGGCCATGCATGTTGCAAAAGCGGATATGGTCGGACAGTCCGTCCGTGGCGGTACGCAAACGGATGGACCGCTTTTCGCCAGGATTGATCCGGAAATTCGCAATCTCAGATCGGTGATTCAATCGACGGTTCAAGAGCATGTAGCGGCCCTTCCTGCCATCGACGCCGCTCATCCGGTTTTGCGATATCGATCAAATTCTATCGCTTTCTCCGGGTCCTGGTCGGTACGTCTGAGAGGCAAAGGCTTTCATACCAGTCATGTTCATCCGATGGGCTGGTTCAGTTCTGCTTTCTATGTTGATTTGCCAAACGAGGCGGACATGGGGGCATCACCCTCAGGCTGGCTCGCTTTGGGAGCGCCACCGCCCGAGTTGAGTCTGGATTTGCCCGCCGTAAGGAATGTAGAGCCCAGGACAGGCCGTCTCGTCATTTTCCCATCGATTATGTGGCATGGAACCGTGCCTTTCGATGATGGCGAAAGACTGTCGGTGGCATTTGATGTCGCGAAACCCGCGACATTGGACGGAGCAGCCTGATCGGCAGGAAAATCAGATAAGCGACGCTTTCAAATTGATGTCGATCCCTACGGCTTCCGCGACTTTTTCGGTCCAGAACGCAACTTTCGCTATCTCGTCCGCATGAAGGGATTCTGCGGATGATCGTTCTTCATTGCGCCCTTCTCGGTCAAATTCCGTTCCGTGTTTTGAATGGCTGTTAAAAGCCGGGCCTTCGACAATTTCCCGGATTTTCTCATCATCCAGATTCAGTTGGTACAGGCGCGCGATTGCGGACATCGCTTCATCGGGAGCCGCCAGCAAGGCTTCGCTATCGATGGTTGCTATTCTCTCTGCGCCGAAACGTTCGATGAGTTTTTGAAATATTCCTTGCTGCGCAAGCCAGCCGGCTGCGGCAATCTGTAAATCCGTTTGCCGAAAATGCTGATCGTCATCAAAGCCGAGATTGATCAGCCCCATTTTTCGCAACTCTGAAAATTGTTCGCGAGCCCACAAACGTCCCGTGATCTGTTTCTTTGCGATTGATCCCAGAAAAACCGGAAGCGGTGCATGGATGAGGAGCGCGCGCGACTGTGGCAACAGGTCCATGAAATCGCCAGCCAGCCCATTGACGATACAGGAGGGTTTGATGATTGTGGCCTCAGACGGGTTGAGCGGTCGCGCCAGCAACGCGAGCAAGTCACGAATAACGTCGCGTGCCTTTTGTTTGTCGGTGGCTCCAAAATAATATCCCGCAGAATCCTGCAGGATAACCGGCTCTTTCAAACCCATGGATTTATTTTCGATGTCCAAAGCCCGCGCCAGCAATGTCGAACAGCAGAACCCGGAGTGAAAAATGAAATGGGCCGGACCAGCTGACCCCGTTGATATGATGGCATCTTTTCGGTTGATTATCTTGCGCGCCAAATTGTCCGGTAAATATTCATCCGAGAGGAACGTCGCTGATTGCTGGATCGCCCTCGGCGCGTGGATAAAATGAATTTTGTCTCCATCCGGTTGATAGCGATGGGCCAGCCATTCCGGCGCGAGCGCGATATCGGTTCTGTCATTGGATAAATTCACCTGATGATTTTGCACAGAGTTCTCGATCGAAGCAAGAAAAACAGCGAAAATATAAGGTCATTGAACTCATGCGGGGTTTTAAATATAAACCGGGTAATGAAAATCACCATTTCGATAAGGATGGTGATTACAGCGAGGAGACTACGCATGCGAACGAAAGCGATAATGCTGGCAGCGGCTTCAGTTTTTTGCCTTGGAGCGCCAAATGTGGCAGCTCAGACGACCGCGCCCACTGACGAGCCGGAAGCGACCGCAGAAGAACCTGATGATTCAGATGTCATCAAATGCGAGCGGCAAGCCGTTACAGGATCTCGTGCCCGGAAAAAGCGCGTTTGTTTGACGATGGCAGAATGGCGCGCCCGTCGCGCCGCTGGACAACGTACAGCGGACGCAATGTTACAGGACACTTCAAGGAATTTTCCGGTAATCGAATAGCAATTCATATGACGATCAGGTCATTTGGAAAAATGGCAAAAGACTAGCTGGCTGCCTCCTTGGCAACCGGCTCCATCTTCAGCCCGCCATCGCCTTCGTCGATTTTGACCGTGCTGTTGTCCGGCACGTCGCCGCGCAGGATGAGGTCCGCCAGCGGATCCTGAAGATATTTCTGGATCGCGCGTTTCAGCGGCCGTGCACCGTAGACCGGATCATAGCCGACCCGGCCCAGCCAGCGCTTGGCAGCGTCGCTGAGTTCCAGTTCGATCTTGCGGTCCTTGAGCAAATTCTGCACGCGCTTGACCTGAATCTCGACAATCGGCGCCATATCTTCTTCACCAAGCCGGTGGAACAGGATGATCTCATCAAGCCGGTTGAGAAATTCCGGGCGGAAATGCGCACGGACGACTTCCATGACTTGTGGCTCGACATCCTTGACCGTCTCGCCTTCCTTGAGGTTCGTCAGATACTGGCTGCCAAGGTTGGACGTCAGGATAATCAGCGTATTGGAGAAATCCACGACCCGGCCCTGACCGTCGGTCAGCCGACCATCGTCGAGGACCTGCAGCAAAACGTTGAACACGTCACCATGCGCCTTCTCGACTTCGTCGAACAGGATCACCTGATAGGGACGTCGCCGCACCGCTTCGGTCAGCACACCGCCTTCATCATAACCGACATAGCCGGGAGGCGCACCGATCAGGCGGGACACGCTGTGCTTTTCCATGAATTCGGACATGTCGATGCGGACCATCGCCTGGTCATCATCAAATAGAAATTCGGCCAGTGCCTTGGTCAATTCGGTCTTGCCGACGCCGGTGGGGCCGAGGAACAGGAAGCTGCCCAATGGCCGGTTGGGATCCTGCAGACCGGCACGGCTGCGCCGGACGGCGGCAGACACCGCCTCGACCGCATCCTTTTGTCCGATCACGCGCTTGCCGATGATATCTTCCATCGCCAGCAGCTTATCGCGCTCGCCTTGAAGCATCTTGTCGACCGGAATACCCGTCCATTTCGAAACCACCGCCGCTATGTCCGCAGGGGTAACTTCTTCTCGCAACATCGCGCCTACGGTTTCGTCGGCGGCCTCTTCGAGCGCTTTTTCAAGATTGGGGATCGTCCCGTAACTCAGTTCGCCCGCCTTGGCGAGATCACCGGCACGCTGGGCCTGCTCGAGCTCAAGCCGCGCATGGTCGAGTTGCTCCTTGAGCTGGGCTTCTGCGTTGATCTTGTCTTTCTCACCCTGCCAGCGCGTTGTCAGTTCCGTGCTATGCTGTTCGAGATCCGCCAATTCCTTTTCAAGATTCTTAAGACGGTCCTTGGACGCATCATCGGTTTCTTTAGACAGCGCTTCACGTTCGATCTTGAGCTGGATGATCCGCCGGTCGAGCGTTTCGATTTCAGCGGGCTTTGATTCTACTTCCATACGAATGTGCGATGCCGCTTCATCCATCAGATCGATGGCTTTGTCTGGCAGGAACCGGTCCGAAATATAACGGTTGGAAAGCGTGGCTGCGCTCACCAGAGCACCATCGGTAATGCGTACACCATGGTGCAGCTCATATTTTTCTTTCAATCCCCGGAGAATTGAAATCGTATCTTCTACCGTTGGTTCGTTGATGAAGACGGGCTGGAAGCGACGCTGCAGAGCCGCGTCTTTTTCAACATATTTCTGATATTCGTTGAGCGTGGTAGCGCCGATGCAGTGAAGTTCACCGCGTGCCAGAGCAGGTTTGAGCAGGTTGGAAGCATCCATCGAGCCTTCCGAAGCGCCCGCACCGACCAATGTGTGCATCTCGTCGATGAACAGGATGATTTCACCTTCGGCTCCGCGCACTTCGTCGAGTACGCTCTTCAACCGCTCCTCAAACTCACCGCGATATTTCGCACCGGCAATCAGCGAGCCCATGTCGAGGGCGAGCAAGCGCCTGTCTTTCAGGCTGTCGGGAACGTCGCCATTGGCAATACGCAGCGCCATGCCTTCGGCAATGGCGGTCTTGCCGACGCCGGGTTCGCCAATCAGGACCGGATTATTCTTGGTCCGGCGCGCCAATATCTGGATTGTGCGGCGAATTTCCTCATCGCGGCCAATGACGGGGTCAAGCTTCCCGTCCCGCGCCGACTGGGTCAGGTCATTGGTGTATTTTTCCAAGGCTTCATAACGGTCTTCGGCCGAGGCGGTATCCGCCGTCTTTCCGCCGCGCAATTCGTTGATCGCGCTGTTTAGCGCATCGGCGGTCACGCCGGCGGTGGCAAAGGCTTTGCCAGCGGCTGTATCCTTGGACAACAGCAGTGCGAGCAACAAGCGTTCGACGGTGACATAGCTGTCGCCAGCTTTCTCGGCGATTTTTTCAGCCTGATCGAGCACGCGCACGGCGTCATTGTTCAATCCCGGTGTCTGTTGCGCACCACCTCCGGATACGGCAGGAATCTTGGCAAGAGCCGCGTCAATTTCCAGATGCGCCGCCTTGGCATCGCCGCCCGCCTTGGTGATTAAGCCAGCGGCCATACCCTGATCATCTTCGAGAAGTGCCTTGGCGAGATGCTCGGGGGTAATCTGCTGGTGGCTCATCCGGATCGCTACGGTTTGCGCCGATTGTAAAAAGCCCTTGGCGCGGTCGGTGAATTTCTCAAGGTTCATCAGTTCATCCTGTTCAATCTCAGCATCTTATCATGGATATGGTGTTGCAAACCTGCAACACAACCACATTCGTGACTTTTTCCATCGGATTTATATGGTAAGTGCTTCCCCGTATAAAAGAGCATGCAGTCTATGATGCCATCGAAGAGGATAAAATACGTGAAAACACTTAAGCGGCTCGGCGTTGGACTGTTGATTATTCCCGTTCTGATGGCGATCGGTCTCGCCATCTGGGAACCATTGAGTGTTAAAGAGACCGCTGCGCCGCCGGTTCGGTCCTACGAGGCACGGATTGTCCGCGATGAATTTGGTGTACCCCATATTTTCGGCAAGACCGACGCCGATGTCGCTTATGGCGTCGCCTATGCCCATTCCGAGGATGATTTTGCGACGCTGCAGGAAGTGACCGCAATGACCCGGGGCCGGATGGCCACGCTCAACGGCGCGGATAGCGCACCGATCGACTATATTGCTGCCCTGCTTGATGTGCGCGGCACCGTGACGCGCAAATATGATGACTTGCCGCAAGATGTCCGGCTACTGCTCGACGGTTATGCATCGGGGCTCAATGCTTATGCTGATGACCATCCCGAAGAGGTCAGGCTGATCAAATTATTTCCGGTCAATGGTCAGGATATCGCGGCGGGATTCGTGCTGCGTTCGCCTTTCTTCTTTGGCCTCAACAACCCGATAGAGGCGCTGGTGCAGAACAAGCCGCTGCCGCGCGAAGGCGGGCCACGCCTTTCCGGCGAACCGGAAAAACCATCCATCCATCCGCTCAGCCCCGATAAGATTGTCGACGAGAAAAAGGTCACGCCGGTCGGTCCGGATTCGGATGAAAATGGTTCCAACGCTTATGCCATCGCGCCGGAACGCTCGCCCGAAGGCAAGACGCGCCTGATCTCCAATTCGCACCAGCCCCTGCGCGGCAATGTCGCCTGGTACGAGCTGGTCGTGCACAGCGAGCAGGGCTGGGATTTTGCCGGTGCGAATTTCCCCGGTTCTCCCTTTCCGTTTCTCGGGCATAATAAATATCTCGGCTGGACCAACACGGTCAACCGGCCCGACCTGATCGACATCTACAAGCTGACCCTGAATGACAAGAAGGACGCTTACCGCTTTGACGGCGAATGGAAGCCGCTGGAAAAGAAGCGTGTGTGGCTGAAGATCAAGTTCGGTCCCTTTGTCATTCCCTATCCGCAGGTCGCCTATCGCTCGATCCACGGGCCGGTCATCATAAATGACAGTGGCGCCTATGCGTTGCGTTACGCCGGTATCGACGAGCTTGATATGCTGACCCAATATTATCGGATCAACAAGGCGAGCAATTTTGACGAATGGCAGGCGGCGATGGCGGGGCAGGGCGTTCCGGCGACCAATTTTATCTATGCCGATGCCAAGGGCAATATCGGGCTCTACTATAACGCGATGTTCCCCGACCGGCCCGAAGGCTATGACTGGCGGACAATATTGCCCGGCGACAGCTCCAGGGCATTGTGGCAAAAAACCTTGCCGTTCACCCGCGTTCCGGCGCTGGTCAATCCCGCATCCGGCTATGTCATGAATTCCAACAATACGCCCTATATTGCCGCTGGGCCGGGCGATGAACTCAATCGGGACAATTTTTCGCCTCTGCTTGGCGTCGAGGATGACCAGACCAACCGCTCGCGCCGGTCGATCGCCTTGCTCGAACGCGCCAATGCCGACGGCAAGATCAGCGACGCCGAATTATGGACGATCAAATATGACACGGGCTACGAGAAAGCGGGCTATGCAAAAGACTGGCTCGACAGGATTGCGGCGCTCGATCTGAAGGACAGCGCGAAATTGCTCAAGGCGCAGCAATTGCTTGGCCAGTGGGACTGGAATCTCGATGGCAAGGGCGCTGCAGACGCGCTCGCGCTGATGGTCCTGCGCCCGGCCAACAAGGCGCATTATAACCGCGCCAAGAAACCGGACCCGCGCCAGATACTGGAAGAAACGGTCGACCATCTGACCCGATATTTCGACAGGATCGATCCGCCGATGATGGACGTGCTGCGGATGCGGCAGGGCAAGGTCGATCTGCCGGTCGACGGCGGCAACGATACGATACGCGCCTCGACTCTCTGGGATGTCGATGACGACGGCCGACTATCGGTGCGTCACGGCGACAGCTTCATCATGTTCATCGAATGGGCGAAGGACGGCAAGGTCCATTCGCGCTCGATCCAGCCCTTCGGCGCCGCGACCACGCGGCCGGAGTCGCCGCATTATACCGACCAGATGCAATTGTTTGTCGACAAGAAGCTGAAGCCGGTGTGGTTCGATCCGTCGGAGCTGGAGAAGCACAAGACGAGTGACAAGGTGGTGCGGGGGAACTGAACGACCGGCACGCCTGGCACGCAGGGCTCTGGCCGCAAACAGAGCATGCCGAAATCTAAAGCATTAAACTCTTATTCCGCGCAGCCCCGAAAATTACGACATCA
>CAJQNR010000004.1 GCA_905479715.1 uncultured Sphingorhabdus sp. | reverse complement strand
ATCTTCCAGAAGCTGAAAATATTTTGACAGCGTATCACATTCAACCCCTCCCCGGTGAAGGAAGAACATTATGTCCTATCAAGATTTCAAGAATAACGCCGACAGCCTGATCAACAGCCAGAATGGCAAGTGGAGCGGCATTGATGCCGAGTCCGTTGCCCGGATGCAGTTGCAGAACCGGTTCAAGACCGGCCTCGACATCGCAAAATATACCGCCGCGATCATGCGCGAAGATATGGCCGCTTATGATGCCGACAGTTCCAAATATACCCAGTCGCTGGGTTGCTGGCACGGGTTTATCGCGCAGCAGAAGATGATTTCGATCAAGAAGCATTTTGGCGATACCAAACGGCGTTACCTGTATCTGTCCGGCTGGATGGTTGCGGCGCTGCGCAGCGAATTTGGCCCCCTGCCCGATCAGTCGATGCATGAGAAGACTTCGGTTCCTGCGTTGATCGAAGAGCTTTACACTTTCCTCCGCCAGGCCGACGCCCGCGAATTGAACCTGTTGTTCCGCGACATTGATGCCGCCCGCAAAGCCGGTGATGCGGCAGCCGAGAAAGCAGCGATGGACAAGGTCGAGAATTTCCAGACCCACGTTGTCCCGATCATTGCCGACATCGACGCCGGTTTCGGTAATGCCGAAGCGACCTATCTGCTCGCCAAGAAGATGATCGAAGCCGGTGCCTGCGCCCTGCAGATCGAGAATCAGGTCTCTGACGAAAAGCAGTGCGGCCATCAGGACGGCAAGGTTACCGTGCCGCATGAAGATTTCCTCGCGAAGATCCGCGCCTGCCGCTACGCGTTCCTCGAGCTCGGCGTGGAAGACGGTATCATCGTCACCCGCACCGACTCTCTGGGTGCTGGCCTGACCAAGCAGATTGCGGTTTCCAACGAACCCGGCGATCTTGGCGACCAGTATAACAGCTTCCTCGATTGCGAGGAAATTGATCCGGCGACCGCGAAAAACGGCGATGTCATCATCAATCGCGATAGCAAGTTGATGCGTCCGAAACGCCTGCCGTCCAACCTGTTCCAGTTCAAGCCCGGAACCGGTGAAGACCGCTGCGTTCTCGACAGCATCACCTCGCTGCAAAACGGTGCCGACCTGCTCTGGATCGAAACCGAGAAGCCTCATGTCGAGCAGATTGCCGGGATGATGGACCGGGTGCGCGAAGTCGTTCCGAATGCGAAGCTGGTGTATAACAACTCGCCGTCGTTCAACTGGACGCTGAACTTCCGTCAGCAGGTGTTTGACGCGATGAAGGCCGAAGGTCTCGACGTCTCGGAATATGACCGCGACGATCTGATGGACGCGAAATATGACGATACCGAACTGGGCGAAGCGGCTGACAAGCGCATCCGTACCTTCCAGGCCGATGGTTCGAAACGCGCCGGTATCTTCCATCACCTGATCACCCTGCCGACCTATCACACCGCGGCCCTGTCGACCGACAATCTGGCCAAGGAATATTTCGGCGAAGCGGGCATGCTTGGCTACGTCCTCGGCGTCCAGCGCAAGGAAATCCGCGAAGGTATTGCCTGCGTGAAGCACCAGAACATGTCGGGCAGCGACATTGGCGATGATCACAAGGAATATTTCGCCGGTGATGCCGCTCTGAAAGCTGGCGGTGCGCACAACACGATGAACCAGTTCGGCTAAACCGCTTAGAATTCGGGTGCCCCCCTCCCCTTCGGCGGGGCACCTGATCCAACCAGTTTTCCTGGGGAGGAAAAAACTATCCGTCGGCAGCAATGCCGGCGGATTTTTTCCATGTGTAAACATATGTCTGACGCGCTATGGCTATGATCCATATGGGGCCAGGCCTGTTGCGGCTGATATTGGTCCGCTTTGGCCTTTGTTTGGGGGAACAATATGGCGTTGCGAAAATCCGGTTCGATCCTGGCGCTGGCGGCGCTGCTCTCCGCTTGCGGCGGGGGCGGCAGCAGCAGCGGCGGTGGCGCTGCGGTCAGCCTGCCGCCCGGTGGCGCCACCCCGACCCCCTCACCCACGCCGGTGGGCACGACCTGTTCGCTGCAAAGCCGCCAGAACTGGGCCTTTGACCAGCTCGACGAATGGTATCTGTTTCCAGAAACCCTTCCCGCCAGCTTGAGCCCGACGCCTTATGCGTCGGTGCAGGATTATATCGACGCCCTTACCGCGACCGCGCGCGGTCAGGGGCGGGACCGCTATTTCACCTATATCACCTCGATCGCCGAGGAGGATGCCTTCTACGCTTCCGGCGCGACCGCCGGTTTCGGCATCCGCCTGAGCTATGACAGCCCGTCGTCCCGTGTCTTCGTGCTCGACGCCTTTGAAGGCGCGCCTGCCCTCGCCGCCGGACTGGATCGCGGCACCGAGATACTGGCGATCGGCACCAGCAACGCCAGTCTCCAGACCGTCACCGCGCTCTTTGCCCAGGGCGGCGCGGCGGCGGTCAGCAGCGCGCTCGGCCCATCGACAGCGGGCACCAGCCGGGTGCTGCGCTTCCGCAACGCAGCGGGGGTCGAGACCACGACCACGGTCAGCAAGGCCGACTATGACATCCAGCCGGTCTCGCCGCGCTATGGCGTGCAGATCATCGACAATGCCGGCACCATGACCGGCTATGTCAACCTGCGCACCTTCATCGACAGCGCCGAGCCGCAGCTGCGCGACGCCTTTCTGCAGTTCCGCAACGCCGGCGTGACCGAGCTGGTCATCGACCTGCGCTATAATGGTGGCGGTCTGGTCCGGACCGCCGAGCTGTTCGCTGACCTGCTCGGCCGCAACCGCTTCACCAACGAGGTCCAGAGCGTGACCCGCTTCCGCACCAGCAAGGCGGCCAACGACGAGACCCGCAATTTCCAGACCCAGGCCCAGTCGATCGCCCCGACCCGCATCGCCTTCATCACCACCGGCGGCTCGGCTTCGGCCAGCGAGCTGGTGATCAACGCGATGATCCCCTATCACGACGCCAATATGGCGCTGGTCGGCAGCAACACTTATGGCAAGCCGGTCGGACAGATCGGGCTCGACCAGAGCGCCTGCGACGACCGGCTCCGGATCGTCGCCTTTGCCACCGAGAATGCCGACGGCAACGCCAATTATTTCAGTGGCTTGGCCAGCTCTCTGAGCAACAGCTGCCAGGCCGATGACGATATCACCCTGCCGCTCGGCGATCCCGGCGAAGCATCGACGGCCCGCGCCCTCGGTTTTCTCTCCGGCGCCGCCTGCACCCCGATCAGCAGCGCGGCAGCGGGAACGATCGCCGGACAGCGCGAAGCCCTGTCCCTGCCCCGCAAGCTGCTGATGCCGGCCCAGCCGACCCCGGCGCAGCGCGAGCTTCCCGGATCATTCTGACCACGCTCATCGCGCGGCAATCGCCGCGATCAGCAGGACCAGCGAGACCGTGCAGCTGACCGTCCGGACATGGTTCCACGGCAGCCAGCGCCGCATGTAAAGGCGCCACATCGCTTCGGCCTCCGGGTCGTTGGCGTCCGTCGCCTCGAGCGCATTGTTGAGCGGGACATTGCCGACCATCGTCACCACCAGCATGCCGATGACATAGAGCGCGCCACCGGCCACCATCTGCCACGCGCCGGCGCTGCCCCACTGCATCACTCCGAACACAGCGAGCAACAGGCAGGCGAGACTGCTGGCAAAGAAGAGTGGCAGGAACAGCGAGCGGACGATGATCCGGTTGATCGCCTGCATCGCCAGCATCCCCGACGGGTGCTCCAGCGCGTCCAGCGACTGCATGACGAACAGGGAGAAGGCAAAATAGATACCCGCCATGATCCCGACCGATAGCGTGGCGAACCAGAGCGTTGCGGTAATGACTTCCTGCATATTGTTTCTACTCCTCCGTTCTTGCCCATATTGCGGCGGAAAAAAGCGCGAGTCATCTTTTTCTGTGGCACCGCTCCCCGAACTTTACACAGACGCGCGCCTTTATTTTCTGTGACCTTCCGGCTCGTCGGCCCCGTCAGCCTCCGGTGGCGCCAGCCGGTCGAGCTGTACCAAGGCCGCCAGAAGCGCAGAATTGTCGGGTTTCCGGATCGTCGCGACATAGCGGTCGCCGCGCATGACCGGACGATAGCGACCCTGCCTGATCCGCTGGAACAGCCTTTCCAGTGTGACCTTTGGCTGCGGCGCTTCCGGCGCGCCCAATATCGCGTCCCACGCCGCGACAAATTCCTCGGCCCCCGGCTTGCGGCGCAGGCGGTAGGCGCTCTCGCGGCTCTTCCCGACCAGCATGGCCGCTTTTGTGATCGAGCGGGTCTGCGCCAGCAGGCCGAGAAACTCCGCTTGCCGGACCGGCGTCCACCCGTCCTTGCGGGCGCGCAGCGGCACCGGGGTGAAAGCGGGGATGCGCGAAAGGCGGCGGTTCTGGACGGCGGCGCTGCGCGGGTCGGGACGGGAGTCGGTCATGGCCGGGATTAGGGCATATTGGAGGCGGTGTAGGAAAGCGGTTTTTTGGGTGGGTTAAGCCCCTCCTTTTTAAAAGTTTCAGGTCGATCAGTCCCCCGGACTGGTCTGAAACGGCCGGGGGGCGTTTCACCTGAAACTGGGTTGGGGTGGTTTCTCTCGGCAAAGCGCTATTCCCGATAATCAGAGCTACCAACCGCCACACGCCGCTGTTCGCTGACGCGAGCGATGCTTGCGCATCGCCACCACCCCTTGATCCCCTCCTCTGAAGAGGAGGGGCGGAAAGCGTTGCGCAAAGTCCTGAAACAAGTTCAGGATGACGGGGATTGCATTCCCCTCGCCACTGCGCGAAACCCGTCCAAACAAAAAAACGGGAGAGAGAAAAATGACCGATCTGGAACAAGCGCGGCTGAAGGTCGTGCGCGATCATATGGCATTGGAGATTACCCATGAATGGGATGCGGTGATCGATACGTTCGCGCATCCGCG
>CAJQNR010000003.1 GCA_905479715.1 uncultured Sphingorhabdus sp. | reverse complement strand
TCCAACCCGACCTACAAGATCGACACGCCGGGCACATCTTACGTCCTGCGCAAGAAACCCAATGGAAAACTCCTGCCCTCGGCCCACGCGGTCGATCGCGAGTTCCGGGTAATTGCCGGACTCTATCCCGCCGGTTTCCCGGTCGCCAAACCATATGGCCTGTGCGAAGACGACAGCGTTATCGGCACCATGTTCTACATCATGGGCATGGCCGATGGCCGGACATTGTGGGATGGTCGGCTGCCCGCCAGCAATCCGCAGGAACGCAAGGCAATCTATCACGAGATGATCGACACGCTTGCCCTGCTCCACAGCTATGATCCGGCCGAACTGGGTCTCGAGAAGCACGGCAAGCCGGGCAATTATTGCGAGCGCCAGATTTCCCGCTGGACGCAGCAATATCGACTGTCCGAGCTGAAGAATATTCCGGAAATGGAAAAGCTGATCGAGTGGCTGAACAAAACCATCCCCGAGCAGAAAAGCTTTGGCATTGTCCATGGTGACTACCGGCTCGACAATATGATCTTCGCCCATGACGAACCCAAGGTTATCGCGGTTCTCGACTGGGAACTTTCGACTCTCGGCGATCCGATTGCCGATTTTGCCTATTGGCTGATGGCCTATGAAATGGAACCGGACGGTCGCAGCGGATTGAAAGGCGTCGATCTCGCCACATTGGGCATCCCCAGCAGAGAGGAAGCCATTGCGCGATACTGCGAAAAATCGGGCATGGCAGAACTGCCGCCGATGGACTGGTATCTTGCCTATAATCTTTTCCGCATTGCTGCTATTCTCCAGGGCATCCAGAAGCGGGTTGTCGATGGCACCGCAAATAGTGCCGTCGCCGCCGAAATGTCGGACCGCGTAACGCCACTGGCACAAGCAGGGTGGGCAGTCGCACAACGAGCAGGAGCCTAAACATGGACCTCAAGGACAAAGTCGCGATCATCACCGGCGCAGGCAGCGGGATTGGACGCGCCGCGGCTTTGCTCTTTGCCCAACATGGCGCCAAGGTCATCGCTAGCGATATCACCGATGCCGTCGAGGAGACCGCGAAAGGCTCCGAAGGCAATATCATCGCGATCAAGGCCGATGCCGGATCGGAAGGTGATGTTGAAATGCTGGTGGAAGCCGCCGAGCAACGCTTTGGCGACCTGCATGTCTTCTTTGCCAACGCCGGGATCGGTGGCGGCTTTGAAGGCATATTCGACAGCAGTGTCGCCGAATGGCAGGAGGTGTTGCGGGTCAATTTGATCGGTCCGTTTCTCGCCTGCAAATATGCCGGCAAGGTGATTGCCGAAAGCAAACACGGCGGATCGATCATCTGCACCGCCAGCGTTGCCGGAATCCGGTCCGGCGCCGGCGGACCTGCCTATTCGGCCTCCAAGGCAGGCGTCATCAATCTGGTGAAAGTTGCGTCCCAGCAATTCGCGACCTCCAACGTTCGCTGCAACGCCATCTGCCCGGGGATTACCGAAACCGGCATGACCCAGTTCATCTACGACAAGGCCCGCGAAAAGGGCAAGGAAGACCGGCTCGGCTACCTCAATCCGTTGCGCCGCGGCGCGGCACCATCAGAGATGGCGGAAGTCGCCCTGTTTCTGGCCTCTGACCGCTCATCCTATGTCAACGGACAAGCGATTGCGGTCGACGGCGGACTGAGCGCATCGCACCCCGTCACCCGTCAGGATTTTGGCCGGACAGCGGTCTAGTTCGCAAAGGCGAGATCGCCGTTTCCGATTTGGACGAAATCCACGCGACCATCGGTCGCTCCGCAGAGAAATGTGCGTTGGTCGCTGTTCGCTAACTGGCCTTCGACCCGCCAGCCGGCACCATCACGAGCAACCGATTCAATCGCATCCACGCGGGCATCACGGCCCGCTTGCCGTTCCGCCGCACTGGAACAGGCATTGATCGCCGATTCCATGTCGCCGGTTCCGCGATCATTTCTGCTCTCGTCCCGCCGATCATCATAGCGCGGCGCTTCGTAGCGGGGATTTTCGCTGCGATAATCGCGATCTTCATAGCGCCGGTCACGATTGCTGTTCGACGCCGCACTGGCAATCGCCGCAATACCGCCGATCACCAGGATACCCGCCAATAGGTCACCCCCGTCAATGCCGCCACGATGGCGGCGGTGTCCACGATATCCGCGATAGCGACGCCAGCCTTCTGCCTTGTCGCTGTCAGCATTCCAGCCCAGGCTACCCGCATCAATTGGCGTAGCAACCGCAATACCCGGATCCATCGGCGCAGCCATGGCCGGCGTAAAACCGGTAAAAATCAATGCCGTGGAGGCTGCAAAAGCGGAAAATTTTGTCATCTTGGCCATTGAATATACCCCTGTATAGCGCAGATTCCAGACCGCGAAACCTGCCATTGATCTGAATATAGTTGGTCCAGCCTGTCACCAGGCTGAACCATTTCATCTTGTTCGGTAAGGTTCTTTACCATTAGCGGCGAGCATAGTTGAGTCCGCTGAACTTAACGTTGCTGACCCGGTTGCCCTCGATATTGCAGGTAAATTTTCCTTCGTCTGAATATCCGTTTCGCTGATTGCGACCTCTGGCCTGTTCAACCAGAATCTTGCCCTTGACCCGATAGCCATTGCGCGTCCGGTTGACATCGCGGATATCGGTCACGTTGGCCCGCCCGCGGCGGGTCGCTTGGCTTTCGGCAGCGCGCACACAGCGGTTCACGGCTTCACGCTGATTAATCTGGCGATAATTGTTGCTGTAACGGGTTTGGGTATAATGACCGCTATCATAACCGGCACCACGATAAGTGGCATCATTATAGCTCCGGTTCTTGTTGCTTGAACTCGCAATCGCGGCGATCGCGCCGATTATTGCGACACCGGCGATAACCTCACCGGCACTCGGTCCACCATTGCGGCTATCCTTGGCCATTGCGGGGGTAGCAGAAACGGCCATTGCAGCAGCAGTAGCGGTTCCGACAAGAGCCTTGTTTAACTTGTTCATGTCCACTTTCCTTTCACACTGCCCGAAACCATTTCCCGAGCTTGCAGAGCCTTTCTAGGGGAGGCGGCTTGAGTGTGGGCTGAACTGCCTCGACAGGCGCTGTTCATATTAAGTGGTATTTTTATGAACGAATAAAACTCACTCCAATCAGTGACTTAAAGAAGATCCAGGTTATTTCGCCAGTTGAAGACCGACCGCATGCGCCAGAAAAGCGTAAATATCCGAATATTCCTCGATCAGCTTATCCGTCGGTTTGCCGCTGCCATGGCCAGCCCGGGTTTCGATCCGGATCAGATGGGGCGCATCGCCCGTATCCAGGGCCTGCAACCGCGCGATATATTTGAAGCTGTGGCCCGGAACCACCCGGTCATCTGTATCGGCGGTCGAGACAATCAAGGCCGGATAATCAACCCCGTCCCGGATATTATGATAGGGCGAATAGCTGAGCAGGGTTTTGAAATCCTGCTCCTTGTCGGGATAACCATAGTCATCGACCCAGTAGCGTCCGGCGGTGAACCGGTCGAAGCGGAGCATATCCATCACCCCGACTGCAGCATGTCCGGCGGTGAACAGATCGGGCCGCTGGTTCATGACGGTACCGACCAGCAATCCGCCGTTGGAACGCCCTTCGATGGCCAGCCCATCCTCGGGTGTGATGCCTTCGGCGATCAGATATTCTCCGGCAGCGATGAAATCATCAAAGACATTCTGCTTGTTCTGCAGACGGCCGCCATCGTGCCACTCCTTGCCATATTCACCGCCACCGCGAAGATTGGCCGAAGCAAACACGCCACCCGCCTCGATCCACGCCATCCAGGCCGGCTTATATTGCGGCAGGACCGAAATGTTGAACCCGCCATAGCCGTAAAGCAGCGTTGGCGCGCCCTGCGAAAGATCCTGACCCTTCATGTGCACCAGGAACATCGGAATTTTCGTGCCGTCCTTGCTCTTGTAGAAGCGCTGCGTCACCTCGACCGTGTCGGGATCAAATGGTAGCGCCGGAGCCGCCCAGACGGTCGGTTCCGACGATGGCTCGTAACGGAACACCGTGGTTGGCCGGTTGAAGCTCTGAAAGGTAAAAAAGCCTTCGTCGCTCTTCATCGATCCGCTGAGACTGGTAACCTGCCCCGGTCCGGGAAGGTCCAGCGTGCCCAGCGCCTTGCCGTCGAGATCGAATGTCGAAAGCTGGCTTTTGGCATCGACGAGATAGCTGACGACCAGCCGGTCATCGACGATCATTGCCGCGTTGATCACCGCATCGCTTTCCGCGACCAGTTCGGTAAATTCGGGCTCTTCCGCGCCCAGATCGGTTTTGACCACACGCAGCCGCGGTGCGTCCTTGTTGGTCACGAAATAGAGGGTATCCCCCACGCCGTCGATCAGATGCCAGTCATTTTCAAATCCACTGACCAGCTTGCGGGTCTTCAGCGCCGGAGCATCAACTTTGATCAATGTAATTTCATAGCGTTCGTCCGTCCCCGAAGAAGAGGTGATTACCACCCATTCCTTGTCAGAGGTGAGCTCGGCACTGTGATTCAGTTCCGGTTGATCGGGCGTGGCATAGACTTTTATATCCTTGGCCTGGTCCTGGCCGATGCTGTGCAGATAGACTGCATGGTCTGCATTCAGCGACTGAAACGCCTCGCCTTCTGCCGGTTCGGGAAAGCGTGAATAGAGAAAACCGACATTTTTGGGCATCCATGCCAAGTCAGTGAATTTCGCCCATTCCACCGTGTCGGCCTTGATCTCACCGGTAGCCACGTCGAGGACCTTCAGCGTCCGCCAGTCGGATCCGCCGTCCTGTACTGCATAGACCAGCATGCTGCCGTCCCCGGATGGTTTCCATCCCGCCAGCGCCGTTGCGCCGTCGTCCGACCAATTGGCTGGGTCGATCAGCACCCGCTCTTCACCGTCTAGCCCGTTACGGACATAGAGTATCGCCTGATTCTGACCGCCGCTCTTGCGTTCGTAAAAATATTTGCCGCCGACTTCGACCGGTGTGCTGAGATCGTCAAAATCGAACAGCGCCTCCATCGACTCAGCCAGAACGAAGCGGCCATCCAACCGTTTCAGATAGGCGTCGGTGACGTGGTTTTGCGCCTTCACCCAGGCGGCAACCTCGGCATCCTCGCGCACATCATTTTCCAGCCAGCGATAGGGGTCGGAAATATATTCACCAAATTGCTCTTCGACGACATCGACGGTTTTGGTCTGCGGGTAGGTCAGCGCGATATCCTTGTTTTCATGATCGGCGGCGAGCGCCGGAGATGTAGCGGCCAATCCCATGGCCAATGTCAAAATGGTCAGACTGCGCATATTCACTCCGGCAAAAGAAAAGAGGCCGCAAGCTTATCGCTCACGGCCTCTCATATCAATTGAAACTGTATCCCGGATGAAAGACTTAGGCGTCCTCGTATTCATCCTGCGCATTTTGGTCCGGACCACTGTCCTGACCCTTCGCGTCCACGTCACGGTCAACCAGTTCGATAACCGCCATAGGAGCAGCATCGGAGGCACGGAAACCGGCACGGACGATGCGGGTATAGCCGCCATTGCGTTCGCTGTAGCGATCAGCCAGAACTTCAAAAAGTTTCTTTTCCTGGGTCTCGTCCATCAGACGCGCATGGGCGAGACGACGGTTGGACAGGCCACCGCGTTTGCCGAGCGTGATCAGTTTTTCGACATAGGGGCGCAATTCCTTGGCCTTTGGCAGAGTAGTCATGATCTGCTCGTGCTTGATCAGTGCAGCCGCGAGATTCTTCAGCAGAGCCTGACGGTGAGCACCGGTCCGCTGCATCCGGCGGCCCTTCATTCTATGACGCATAGTTATTTCCTTCGTTCGTTATGGGGCCGTATGAGGTACCCCGCAGCAGGTGATTTTAATTGGGCATCACCAACAGGCCCCTTGTCATCATTCCGGCCTGCGCCGGGATGACCATCAAATTAACCGAGCAGTTCTTGTTCGAGCTTCTTGGCCATTTCTTCGATATTTTCAGGCGGCCATCCGGGGATGTCCATGCCGAGACGCAGACCCATGCTGGACAGCACTTCCTTGATTTCGTTCAAGGATTTGCGGCCAAAGTTCGGGGTGCGGAGCATTTCGGCTTCGGTCTTCTGTACGAGATCGCCAATATAGATGATATTGTCGTTCTTGAGGCAGTTGGCGGAGCGGACGCTGAGTTCCAGTTCGTCGACCTTTTTGAGAAGATAGCGGTTGAGCTGGTTGGCATCGCTTTCTGCCTGACTCTGCTGGGCGGCCATGCCGATTGGCGAAGACACCTGTTCCAGAGCTTCTTCGAAATGGACGAAAAGCTGCAACTGGTCCTGCAAAATGCGGGCTGCATAGGCAATCGCATCTTCAGGGCTAACCGTGCCATCGGTTTCGATGGTGAGGTTCAGCTTGTCAAAATCCAGTTCCTGACCAACGCGGGCATTATCGACCTTGTAGGATACCTGACGGACCGGCGAGTAGAGCGAGTCAATCGGGATCAAACCGATCGGTGCATCAGCCGGACGGTTGGCAACCGCAGGAACATAGCCCTTGCCGACATTGACGGTCAGCTCCATGTTCAGCGAAGCGCCTTCGTCGAGATGGCAGATGATCAGGTCGGGGTTCATGATTTCGATGTCGCCGGAGACAGCGATGTCGCCAGCCTTCACTTCACCTGGGCCGGTTGCGGAAAGCTGCAAGCGTTTTGCGTCGTCGCCTTCCATTTTCAGAGCGACCTGCTTGACGTTCAGGACAATGTCGGTCACATCTTCGCGCACGCCGGGAAGCGAGGAAAATTCATGCAGAGCGTTTTCGATCTTGATCGACGTTACCGCTGCGCCCTGAAGCGAAGACAGAAGGACGCGGCGTAGTGCGTTGCCCATCGTCAGGCCAAAACCGCGTTCCAGAGGTTCAGCAACAAAAGTTGCCTTGCGCTTCGGGTCACCGCCGGGCTTGATGTCGAGGACGTTGGGCTTCTTCAGTTCTTGCCAGTTCTTCATATTGACAGTCATGGACTTCCCCTAATGGTTCAAAGAGCGGGTGTGGACGTCGTTTCCGCTCTGAATGGTAAAATGCGAGACCGGCCAGCCTGCCTGCCTCAAAAGCTCGAGCGGTACTAGACGCGGCGCCTTTTGGATGGACGAACACCGTTATGCGGGATCGGCGTGACATCACGGATCGATGTGATCGTGAAACCAACAGCCTGAAGTGCACGCAGGGCCGATTCACGACCGGAGCCGGGGCCTTTCACTTCGACTTCAAGCGTCCGGACACCATGGTCAGCCGCTTTCTTGCCGGCGTCTTCCGCTGCAACCTGCGCTGCATATGGTGTCGATTTGCGAGAGCCCTTGAAACCCATCATGCCTGCAGAAGACCAGCTTATCGCATTGCCCTGAGCATCGGTGATGGTGACCATCGTGTTGTTAAAAGTGGCATTGACGTGCGCTACGCCTGCCGAAATATTTTTGCGCGCACTTTTTTTTATGCGCTGCGGTTCGCGTGCCATGTGATAAATTCCTACCTAATATCTTGAAGATACTCATCCGAAGACAAGTCTTATTTCTTTTTGCCAGCGATCGCTTTTGGCTTGCCTTTACGGGTGCGCGCATTGGTATGCGTGCGCTGTCCGCGAACGGGCAGGCCTTTCCGGTGACGCAGGCCGCGATAGCAGGCCAGATCCATCAAACGCTTGATGTTCATTGCAACTTCACGCCGCAAATCACCTTCAACCGTATGTTCCGCATCAATCGTTTCACGAATGTGCAAAATTTCCTGATCGGTGAGGTCCTGAACCCGGCGGGCCGGGTCAATCTTCAATTTTTCAACAATTTCAGCCGCAGCCGTGCGTCCGATACCGTGAATGTAGGTAAGCGCAATGATTACGCGCTTGTTAGTTGGGATATTTACCCCAGCAATACGTGCCAATATATTTCTCCATGCTCCACAGGGACCGATTCGCCGAACCCTATCTCATAGCCAAGTCGTTAAAAACACACCCGAAACGCACAAAACCAGCGCGCACCACGAAGGGTGTTGCCGGTTGTGTTGGATTTCGAATAAAGTTGAAATAGGGAGAGTCGCAGTCGCTGTCAACAAGGGAATAGCCTGAAAGTCAGCTATTTCCTGCCTCTGCGCCTCCCTACCCTGCTCCCGCGAAAGGCCCTAATGTTAAAATCCGGTTACGCCCCGTCAATCGGATGACCCGTTGCCTTTTTCCGCTGCTTTCACACAAATCGCCACATAATCGATCGTCTCCCTGAAATTCAGGCAAGAATCAGCCCCATGAACGGGGATTGTCTCCCATGATCCGAATCCCCGTTCCGGTTCCACTGATCGCGCATCGGCAGCGAGACAGCGCCTGCATCCGGAGCCGCGGAGCGGAGACCAATGCCGCTCCCAGACGGAGAATATTGCCGTGGTTCATGCTTCGCTTTGGCCGGAAAATACACTATCGTTCCTCCAATCTTATCGGGGGGCGTTATTTGATCAATAGAAACAAGCACGATCTGTTCGAAATTGCCGGACAGACCGTTGCGCCGGGCAAGGTCGGCGATATCGCAATCCCGATCAGCGATCTCTCCGCAGGCATGCAGGCCAATTTGCAAGTGCGCGTTTTCCATGGCAAGCGCACCGGGCCGACGATTTTTGTCAGCGCGGCGATCCATGGTGATGAAATCATCGGCACCGAGATCATCCGGCGGGTGATGAAAAAACTCCAGCCATCCCGCATGTCCGGAACGGTCATCTTTGTCCCGGTGGTCAATATGTTCGGCTTCATCACCCATAGTCGCTACCTGCCCGACCGCCGCGATCTCAACCGCTCCTTCCCGGGGACCGAGAAAGGCTCGCTCGCTTCGCAGCTTGCCAATATTTTCTCGACCGAGATCATCGATCACTGCTCCCTTGGCATCGACATCCACAGCGCAGCCCAGCACCGCTACAACCTGCCCCAGATCCGTATCGCGTCCGGCAATGCAGAGCTCAAGGAACTGGCGCTTGAATTCGGACCACCGGTGGTCATTGAAGCGGAATTGCGTCCCGGTTCGCTGCGCGCGCTGGCCCGGGAAGCCGGCGTCGACATGTTGCTGATGGAAGCCGGAGAGGCGCTGCGCTTCGACGAATTTTCCGTGCTCACCGGAGTCAACGGCATCCTGCGGGTGCTCAAGAAGCTCGAAATGATCGATACCAAGCGGCTCGGCAAACGCGGGGTTCCGCCAGCCCAGGCAACCCGCACGGTCTGGCTTCGCTCAACCAGAGGCGGGATTTGCCGACTGGTTTCTCCGTCCGGAACCAAGGTCCACAAGGGCGACACCGTAGCCTGTATCAGCGACATATTCGGTGACGGCGAAGAAGCGATCCTCTCCCCAATCGACGGCATCGTCATCGGCCACAGCAATCTGCCGGTCGTCAATCAGGGCGATGCCTTGCTCCATATCGCGGAAGTCAGGATATTCGACACGGTGCAGGAGCGGCTCGGAAAGATCGAGGATGCGATCACCAGCAATCAGCTGCTGGATGAGGACGAGGTGATCTAGAAAGGCTGCAGTTCCATCGAGAACCGACGGGCAATCCGTGCTGGCCAAGCTTCCCAAATCGCGCATGTGCCGAAGATCACTGCCGTTGATTTGCAAATTTTTTGAGCGCGCTTGCCATATCTAGGCGCTTGACTTCGGTCCGCGATATCCTCGTTTCAGTCCATTCACCCGGTCGCGCCACCTTCACCCCGCCCGGACCAACGGGTGCATCACCCCTTGCCGCGCGTCTTTGTCTTTCCGGGCCTGGA
>CAJQNR010000002.1 GCA_905479715.1 uncultured Sphingorhabdus sp. | reverse complement strand
CCGGTGCGCTTGAGCCGGTCGAGGCTTTGCAGGCAGCCCATGGTTGTTTCATGATGGCCGGTGCCAAAAGCCTGTCTGGCGTCGATGCGGAGATTGGTCAGCTTCGGATCGGCGGACGGCTGGTCGCTCGACGTATGGACGTGGAAACGACCGGCGCGCAATGGCTCGAGCCCTTGCTGGCTGAGCGTCACCCAATCCTCGTCATCAAGCATCTCGACAACCGGCTTGAAAGAAGCCGCTTGGGCAGAAGGCGACAGTTGCAGCAGATTTTCGATCAGCGCCGCATCCGGTTCGGTCTGGCAGTAGACGTCGATCATCCACTGGTCGGGGCGCTTGCTGTCACTCTCGCTGGCGACAATTGTCGGGGTGGAATCGCTGCCCGCAATGAACAGCTGATCCTCGGCGAGCAGGTCCGCTTCGGCCCGGGTGCAGGGGAGCGAGACTTTCCAGGTCCTGGTCAACGCAGCCACCGATCAGGCATTGACATTTTCCTGCTCGAGCTTGTCGCTCGCTTCCATCCATTGGGCTTCGGCCTGGTCGAGCTTCTCCTGGGTTTCGGCGCGGAGCTTCATCAGGTCGGTCATCGACAGGTCGGCATGTTTCGGATCGGCGGATGCCGGATCGAACATCGCGCGGTCAATGGCGGAGATATTCTCGCCGAGAATTTTCATCTGCTTTTCCGACGCGGTGATGGTCTTGCGCAATTCCCCCTGCTGCTTGCGCCGTTCGGCAGCTGCGCGGCGTTCTTCCTTGCGGTTGCCGCCGTTGCCCTTGCCGCCCGATGATCCCGGCTGGTTCTTGCCGAGGACAAAATCGGTATAATCCTTGAGCGATCCGGCAAATTCCTCCGCCTTGCCGCTGTCGACCATGACCAGACGGTCGGCGGTCAGTTCGAGCATATGGCGGTCATGGCTGACCAGAATGACGGCGCCGCTATATTCGTTGAGCGCGTGGACAAGTGCTTCACGGGCGTCGACGTCCAAGTGGTTTGTCGGTTCATCGAGGATCAGCAGATGCGGCGCATCGCGGGTGATCATCGCCAGCGCCAGTCGCGCGCGTTCGCCACCGGACAGCTTGCCGACCTTGATCGTTGCCTTGTCGCCGGAAAATCCGAACCGCCCGAGCTGCGCGCGTACGGCACCGGGTTTGGCGTCCTTCATCAGCCGGGTCATATGTTCCAGCGGCGTGTCCGCCGTGTCCAGTTCCTCGACCTGATATTGGGTAAAATAGCCGACGGTCAGCTTGCCCGACTTGTTGATCGACCCCTTTTTCGGTTCGAGCTGGCTGGCGAGCAGGCGGGCGAGGGTGGTCTTGCCATTGCCGTTGCGGCCGAGCAATGCGGTCCGGTCATCCGGATCGAGCCGCATATTGAGGCCCGAAAGAATGATATTGTCGCCATAGCCGACGGCAGCGTCATCGAGCGTTATCAGCGGCGGTTTCAGTTCTGCCGGGCTGGGGAAATGGAAGCTGAGCGAGGGATCATCAATCGCAGCGGCAATCGGCTCCATCCGGGCGAGTGCCTTGACCCGGCTCTGCGCCTGTTTCGCGCTATGGGCCTTGGCGCCCCAGCGGGACACGAAGGATTCCAGCTTTTCGCGCTGGGCTATCTGTTTCTCGCGCGAGGACGCAAGCTGGGCCTGACGCTCGGCGCGCTGTTTCTCGAACGCGTCATAGCCACCAGGATAAAGCGTCGTTTGTCCGTGCTGCAAATGAAGAATATGGTCGACGACATTGTTGAGCAGGTCACGTTCGTGGCTGATCACCAATATCGTGGCCTGATAGCTGGTCAGGAAATTCTCCAGCCAGAGTGTCGCTTCGAGGTCGAGATGGTTCGAGGGCTCGTCGAGCAGCAGCAGTTCGGGCTGCGAAAACAGCAGGGCCGCGAGCGCCACGCGCATACGCCAGCCGCCGGAAAAACTGTCCATCGGCTGGCTCTGCGCCGCTTCGTCAAAGCCCAGTCCGATCAATATCTTCGCCGCACGCGCCGGAGCGCTATGGGCCTCGATGACGTTCAGCCGTTCATGGATTTCGCCGATCCGGTGGGGATCAGTGGCGGTCTCTGCTTCTGCCAGCAAGGCGGCGCGTTCGGTGTCCGCTGTCAGCACGGTATCGAGCGGACTGGCCTGTCCGGCAGGCGCTTCCTGGGCAATATAGCCCATGCGTGCGTCCTTGGGCATGTCGACGCTGCCGTCATCGGGCTCGAGCATGCCGGCGATGACCTTCATCAATGTCGACTTGCCCGCACCATTGCGGCCGATCATCCCGACGCGCGAACCGGGGGGCAGCGCGGCGGTCGCGCCATCAAGGATCACTGTGCCGCCGAGACGCACGGTTATATTACTGAAATTAAGCATGGGGAGCCGTTAGCGGAGCCAGTGCGTTAGTGCAAAAGATAGCGTAAAAAACTTCACGTGCAAATGCAGGCTGATAGGCTAATATTGCGGATATATCGATTTTTCAGGAGTTTTGCCTTGTCCCTAGGTCGCGTTGCCACGTTGTTTTCCGCCACTGCCATGATGATTGTCTCACCGGTTCACGCCCAATCTGCCGAACAGGCGACAGAGATAAGCGCGGAAGAAATTACCCGTACGGTCAGAACGATGACTCTCGATCAGTTTGAAGGCCGCGCGCCGGGCACAGCCGGAGAAGACCGGACCATCGGCTATCTGATCGGGCGATTCGAGGCTTTGGGTCTGGAACCCGGTGGAGTTGACGGCACATGGACGCAGCCGGTGCCCTTGTTGCACACCGCTCTCGGGACGCCGGAAATATTGTCGATTTCCCGCGATGGCAAAAGCCGGGCGCTCGATGCCGGCAAAGATATTTATGTATCGACGCTGCAACCCAGGGACAGGGTGGCGGTCGAGGACGCGGAAATGGTGTTTGTCGGCTATGGCGTGACGGCGCCCGAACGGGGATGGGACGATTATAAGGACGCGGACCTGAAGGGAAAGGTGGCGGTCTTTCTGGTCAATGACCCTGATTTCGCAGCCGCTGCCAATGAGCCGGTAGTGGGAAAATTCGGTGGCCGGGCGATGACCTATTATGGTCGCTGGACCTATAAATTTGAAGAAGCATCGCGGCGCGGCGCGGTCGCGGCCCTGATCATCCATGAAACCGAAGCCGCGGGCTATGGCTGGAGCGTGGTCGAAAGCCCGCAAGGGGAAAATTACGGCATCGCCAAGCCGGACGGGGACATGACCAGCCTGGCGCTGCAGGGCTGGATCAGCGGTGATACCGCCCGGAAATTATTCGATGACGCGGGACTGGATCTCGCGCAATTGCGGGTAGCGGCGAGAAAGAGCGATTTCAGGCCGGTACCAATCGGGGCGAAATTCGCGGCCGCCTATCCGGTCAAGCAGGAGGTGGTGAAGAGCCAGAATGTGTTTGGCAAGATCACCGGCAAATCGCGGCCCGATGAATCGATCATCTTTGGCGCGCATTGGGATGCCTATGGCGAAGGGCCGCCGGACGAGGACGGTCGAATTTATCGTGCCGGTGCCAATGACGACGCGCTGGGCATCGCTGGGATCATGGAGATTGCCCGCAAGTTCAAATCGATGCCACAGCCCGACCGGACGATCGTGATTGCCGCATGGAGCGCGGAAGAACGGGGCCTGCTCGGCTCGGAAGTCTATGCGCAGAATCCGATCTATCCGCTCGAAAAAACCGTCGCCAATCTGGCAATCGATGTGCTGCAGACGGCGGGCAAGGCCAAGGATGTGATATTGGTCGGCAAGGGGCAGGGGACGCTCGAAGACGATCTGGCAAAATTTGCCAAATTGCAGGGGCGTGTGGTGACCGAGGAAAGCCTGCCCGAACGCGGACTGTTTTTCCGCGCCGATCATTTCTCGCTCGCCAAACGCGGCGTGCCGGTTCTCTTGATGATGAGCCTCGCCGGTGCTTCCGATCTGGTTGTGGGCGGCAGGGCCGCAGGCCAGAAGTGGATCGATGACTATACTGGCAAATGCTATCATGCGGCTTGCGATGCCTGGTCACCGGACTGGGAACTGACCGGCGCAATTCAGGATATTGATGTGATGTTCGACATCGGCAACAGTCTTGCCTATTCGCGGGACTGGCCGGAATGGAAGGCCGGTTCCGAATTCAAGGAACTCCGCGATGCGAGTGCCGAAGCGCGGCGGTAAACCGATATCCGCGACGGGACAATATATTGACAATTCTGACGGATTTTACCGGTGAGTGGCTGATTTACCGCGACCTTGCGATTGCTCTGGCAGCGGGATTGCTGATCGGCGTGGAGCGCGGATGGACGATGCGCGACGAGCAGAAGGGCAGCCGGGTAGCGGGCGTTCGTACCTTCGGCCTGATCGCCGGCTTCGGCGGTCTGGTCGCGCTGATCGCGCAAAGCCTGAACCTCATATTGGCGGCGATCCTGCTTGCCGGGATAGTGATCATGCTGGCGTTCAGCCACGCCAAAACGATCCACGAGCCGGACGGGCGCAGCATTACCAATTTCGTGGTTTCGCTGCTGACGCTGTGTCTCGGGCTACTGGCCGGTAGCGGTTATCCGGCGCTGGCCATGGCCGGTGCCGCGATTGTGACCGGGCTGTTGTCGATGCGGTCGGAACTTCACGGCTTTCTGGGCAAACTCGGGGCGACCGATATCAATGTCATGACCCGCTTCGCCCTGATTGCGCTTGCGGTCCTCCCGTTTCTGCCAAATCGCGATTTCGGGCCTTATGATGCGTTCAACCTGCAGCAATTATGGTTTGTTGTCATTTTGGTCACCGGCCTGTCCTTTGCCGGCTATGTCGCCAACCGGATATTTGGCGAGGCGCACGGGACGGTTGTGACCGCGGTTATCGGCGGGGCTTATAGTTCCACCGCGGTAACCGCTTCGCTGGCCCAGAGATTGCGCAGCGACGACAGCAACGGACGCACATTGTCGGCGGGCATCGCGCTGGCTTCTGCGGTGATGTATGTCCGGGTGCTGTTGCTGACCTTCATACTCGCTCGTTTTGCCTTTGTGCCGCTGGCAATGATCCTGACACCGGCGGCGCTGGTCGCCGCTACCATCGGCTTGCTGCTGCTGCGCGATAGCGGAGCCTCCAAAAGTGACGAGAGCGTCGACACGCGCAATCCCGTGCGCTTGCTACCCGCTTTCTTCTTTGCGTTGACGGTTGCGGTAATGTCGCTGGCCGCGCGTTGGGCGGAGGCCGAATTCGGGACCAGCGGGATTGCCTATCTGGTTCTGATCATGGGGTCATTTGACGTCGATGCCGCAATAATCACGCTGGGGGCTTTGCCGCCGGGAACAATATTGGCCAATCTTGCCGGCTTCGTGCTGGCGATGACCGTATTGGCCAATATGCTGTTCAAAACCGGTGTGGCCGGCTTCACCGCAGGCTGGAAAAAGGGACGCTCGGCCGTCGCCGCTCTGGCCGCGAGCAGCCTTGTTCTGGCTGTCGCCGGTGTGGTGAGCTTTGTGGCCTTTGATATCCATTTCTGAGGGGTGGAGCCCCAACTAGGTTTTGGCAGCCAGCCAGATTGTGTGTTTCGCGCCTTTGCCATTGCTGCGCGCCGGGACCATATTCACATCGACTGCGAAGCCTGACTTGTGCAGGCGCGAGGTGAACTTGCTGTCACCTTCGCTCGACCAAATTGCCAATATACCGTTGGAACGCAACGCCTTCTTCGCTTTGGCCAGACCCGCCATGCTGTAAAGACGGTCATTGGCTTCATGGGTCAGGCCATCCGGACCATTGTCGACATCGAGCAATATCGCATCATAGTCGCGCTCTGCCTTGTTGATGACATCGCACACGTCGCCGGTCGTGATGGTGACGCGGCTGTCGTCGAGACATTTTTGCGACAGATCCGCCATCGGTCCGCGCGCCCATTTGACGATGGCGGGGATCAGCTCGACGACTTCGACATGCGCCTGCGGCGGTAAAACCGACAGAGCGGCGCGCAAGGTGAACCCCATGCCATAGCCGCCGATCAATATCCGTGGATTTTTCACCCCGAGGCGTTTGCAGGTGAGGGTGGCCAGCGCTTCTTCCGATCCGCTGAGCCGGCTGTTCATCAGTTCGATCCGACCGAGCATGATCGAATATTCGTCCGCGCCCTTGAGCTCGCGGCGGAACAGTCGGAGTTCGTCGCCGCCGGGGATGGGGGCGGTATCGAGAAGTTCGCGGGCGATCATCGCACAAAGCTCGCGCCATTGGCGTCGAGTACCGCGCCGGTCATGCTGGGCGGAGCATCGAGCGCGCAAAAGCGGGCGATCGAGGCGATTTCTTCCGGTTGCGCGACCCGGCCCAGCGGAATGTCGGCGAGCAATTTGTCACCGCCGCGGCTTTCCAGATAATCTTCGGCCATGCCGGTCATGGTAAAGCCGGGGCAAATCGAGAAGGCCAGTATTTCGTTCTTGGCATAGGCTCGGGCGATGGTCTTGGTCATCGCGACCATACCGGCCTTGGACGCGGCATAATGCCAGTGGTCGGGGCTGTCGCCGCGATAGGCTGCGCGGCTGGCGATATTGACGATCCGGCCCGAGGTGCCGCGCTCCTGAAAATGAAGCACGGCGAGACGGCAGAGTTCTGCGGAGGCCGTCAGGTTGATCGTCATCGTCCGGTTCCAGCTTTCCAGCCAGTCGTCGTCGGTGATCGGATTGGGGTCGAACAGGCCGGCATTGTTGATCAGGACATCAATGCGACCGTCAAGCCGGTCCAGCGCCTCGGTCCACAGACTCGACGCTGCGCCGTCGCGAGAGAAATCAGCCGCGAGCAGGCCATTTGCGCCCGTCGTGCTCTGGCCAACGACCGTGACATTGTCCCGGTCCAGCGAGTCGACGATTGCCTTTCCGATCCCGCGGCTGGCCCCGGTTACCAATATATGTGTTTTTGCTTCGCTCATGCCGAGTGATTAGAAGGACTGTGCCCACTCGTCCATGGAAGATGCAAATTTCACGTTTTGCATCCCGCTGACAGGCTTTCGTACTAATAAATTGTCTAATTTTTGTTCATCCGGTTTGCATGAGACGCGCTTTTCGCTAAGGGATTGGTTCGATTTCAAAGACTCCGGCTTGACCCGGAGAGATTGTTCAGGGGAATATAATGTCCGGCGTATCAGGTTCAGCATCGAACAGACCGCTTTCACCGCATTTGCAGGTGTATAAATGGGGACCGCATATGCTGGTCTCCATCCTCCATCGGGCCACCGGCGACGGCATGGCGCTTGTCGGCGTGCCTTTATTGGTATGGTGGCTCTATGCGATTTCCGCAGGGCCGGAAAGCTACGCCTATTTTCAAAGCTGGTTCGACTTTCTCTATCTCGGATATATCATCCTTGTCGGGATGAGCTTTGCCTTTTTCGAGCATATGTATTCGGGACTGCGCCATTTCGTGCTGGATGCCGGCGCGGGCTATGAACTGCAGTTAAACAAGATGTGGTCGGTTGCGGTGCCTTTGGCGGCGATCATCACCACCGGTACGATGTGGCTCTACATCGCTTACAAGAATTTATGAGAAAGTAGGAATTGGATCATGGGTTCAGGAACCAATATTGGCCGGGTACGCGGTCTCGGATCGGCGCAGGAAGGCGCACATCACTGGATAGTGCAGCGGGTGACCGCAGTGAGCAATTTGCTGCTGGTCCTGTGGCTGGTATTCTCGCTGCTCCGGCTGCCGAATTACGAATATGAATTGATGATAGAATGGCTGTCCTCGCCGCTTGTCGCGGTTCCGATGATCCTGATGCTGGTCAGTATCTTCTGGCATCTGCGGCTCGGGCTGCAGGTCCTGATCGAGGATTATATCCCTGATCACGGCGCCAAGTTCGGCCTGATCATCCTGCTCAACTTTTTCGCCATTGGCGGCGCGGCTCTGGGTATTTTCTCGGTCGCGAAAATCGCCTTTACCGGAGTGGCTGCATAATGCCCAATACTGACAACAAACAATCCGCCCAGCCCGCTTACAAGATCATCGATCACACCTATGACACGGTGGTTGTCGGCGCCGGAGGCTCCGGTCTGCGTGCGACCATGGGCGCCGCCGAATCGGGCCTGAAAACGGCCTGTATCACCAAGGTCTTCCCGACCCGTTCGCATACTGTCGCGGCGCAGGGCGGCATTGCCGCATCGCTCGGCAACAACACGCCCGATCACTGGACCTGGCATATGTATGACACAGTCAAGGGCTCCGACTGGCTCGGCGACCAGGACGCGATCGAATATCTGGTGCGCGAAGCACCGGAAGCGGTTTACGAACTCGAACATGCCGGCGTACCCTTCTCGCGCAACGAAGACGGCACGATCTACCAGCGTCCTTTCGGCGGTCATATGCAGAATCTGGGCGAGGGGCCTCCGGTCCAGCGCACCTGTGCTGCGGCCGACCGTACCGGCCATGCGATGCTGCACGCGCTCTATCAGCAGAGCCTGAAATATGACGCAGATTTCTTCATCGAATATTTTGCCATCGACCTGATCATGGAAGACGGCGAGTGCCGGGGCGTGATCGCCCTGTGCCTCGAAGACGGTTCGATCCACCGCTTCCGCAGCCATGCTGTGGTGCTGGCGACCGGTGGTTCCGGACGCTGCTATTTCAGCGCGACCTCGGCCCATACCTGCACCGGTGACGGCGGCGGCATGGTGCTGCGCGCGGGTCTGCCCCTGCAGGACATGGAATTTGTCCAGTTTCACCCGACCGGCATTTACGGCGCGGGCGTGCTGATTACCGAAGGCGCACGCGGCGAGGGCGGTTATCTGACCAACAGCGAAGGCGAGCGTTTCATGGAACGCTATGCGCCAAGCGCCAAGGATCTCGCCAGCCGGGATGTTGTCTCGCGCTGCATGGCCACCGAAATTCGCGAAGGCCGCGGCGTCGGACCGGAGAAGGATCATATCTATCTCCATCTCGACCATATCGCGCCCGAAGTGCTGGCCGAACGGCTGCCGGGCATTACCGAAACCGGCAAGATTTTCGCCAATGTCGACCTGACCCGCGAAGCATTGCCGGTGGTGCCGACGGTTCACTATAATATGGGCGGCATACCCTGCAACTATCATGGCGAAGTGATCAACCCGACCAAGGATGATCCCGATGCGATTGTCGAAGGGCTCTATGCTGTCGGCGAAGCGGCCTGTGTGTCGGTGCACGGCGCCAACCGCCTCGGCTCCAACTCGCTGATCGATCTTGTGGTCTTTGGCCGTGCGACCGGTCTGCGGCTGAAAGAGAAGCTGACACCCAATGGTTCGCACAAGCCGCTACCGGCGGATAGTGCCGATCTGGCTCTGCAGCGGCTTGACCATTTCCGCAATGCCAAGGGATCAATCCCGACCGCCGATCTGCGCCTTGAAATGCAGAAGACCATGCAGAAACATGCCGCCGTGTTTCGTGACAACAAGCTTCTCGAAGAGGGCGTTGCCGCGATGGACAAGGTCAATGCCAAGCTCGCCGACGTCGGTGTCACCGATCGTTCGCTGATCTGGAATACCGATCTGATCGAAACGCTCGAACTCGACAATCTGATGAGCCAGGCGATGGTCACGATGAAAGCTGCTGCCAACCGCAAGGAAAGCCGCGGCGCACACATGCAGGAAGATTATCCTGATCGTGATGACAAGAACTGGATGAAGCACACGGTCATCAACTTCGACGGCTGGGGCGGCAACGGCGGAAAGAGCGAAATCAGCTACCGTCCGGTGCATGATTACACGCTGACCGACGAAGCAAAATATGTGGAGCCGAAGAAGCGGGTTTACTGATTCCCGACGACGTTAAAAACTACCGTTGATGGTTGTCGCCCCAGTTCAGGCTGGGGCCACAACCGGTATTTATCAAAGGAAAGCTGCTTCCTCGGCGCACCATTGGTTTGGGTGCCAGCCTGCGCGGACGCGACAGGCTGGAACTGTTAAATGTTTGTTTCAATTACTTCCCGGCGGAACAGGCAGGTGGCTGTGTGACCCGTAGCCCCTATGGGCATCAAGCGCGAAAAGGCTTTTCCGTCATGCTTGCGCTCATTGCCCTCGGGTTTTTCATGGAAACAATCCGCTGAATATTGGCGGATGGGGCTGCAAACGGCTTCAGGGACGCGCCGGTGCCTTGCAGCCCTTTTGCAGGCCGACCCCTTTCAGGAAGCCACGACGAACCGTACCGGCATAGACCGCCCGGTTATACCGCCGACGCTCGGCATTGGCGCCGGTAACCTCGCCGATAATCCCACCAAAAGGAATGATCGAGCCGACCGCGCTGCCCGCCACGCGGGCTGCGGTTTCCTCCCGCTTCTTGGCGAGGCTCTTGTCGACGGTCTCATTGACGTCGGGGCCCAACACTTCGTTGAGTTCGCGCACTTCGGCAATGATCGCGCTACAATTGCGCAGACCGCTGAGCGAATAGGGATCATCCTGAATATCGATCAGTTTCTGCGGGACTTCCTTGCCGTCAAATGGTTCGGTGACCTTGTTGCCCGCCGATTCCAGTGTCGAGTCCTTTGGCGCCCCCTCTTGTGCCAGAGCGGCTGGCCCGGAAATTGTGAGGGCCAGTATCATTACGGTAAATTTGCATGTTCTGTTCATCTCAATCCCCTGTGTATGTCTCTTAACGAAAGCGCAGATTGTCGCGGTTCAACTGATCAACTGCCGTGACGCCCATTAGTTTCATGTTGCGTTCGATTTCATTCTGCAGCAAGGACAATATCCGCTCAACCCCGGCCTGGCCAGCGGCGGCGAGGGCATAGAGATAGAGCCGCCCGCCCGAGCAGGCCTTGGCGCCAACGCTCAGCGCCTTGAGCACGTGGCTGCCACGGGTAATGCCGCCATCGCAGATCACATCGAGCTTGTCGCCGACCGCATCGCAAATCTCGGCGAGCTGGTCGAAGGGCGCGCGGCTACCGTCCAGCTGCCGTCCGCCATGGTTGGACACCATGATTGCCGTCGCACCGATATCGACCGCGCGCTTGGCATCGGCGACCGACATGATGCCCTTCAGGCAGAATTCACCGCCCCAGTCTTTCGCAATTTCTTCGGCCATCGCCCAGTCGAGCGACTGGTCGAGCATTTTGGTAAAATAATCGGCAACCGAGTTGGGAACGCTGGTGCCTTCCGAGACATGGTCCTTCAGGTTCGACAGTTCGAACTTTTCGCGGAACATATAGTTCAGGCCCCAGGCGGGTTTGGCGGCATAACTCCAGAAGCTGGTCGGGGTGATCCGCGGCGGGCTGGTGAAGCCGGAGCGAAGGCAGCGCTCCCGATTGCCGCCAACGATTGTATCAACGGTCAGGGTCAGCGCGTCGAATTTTGCTGCCTTGCACCGCTCGACCATCGACCGGTTGAGATCCTTGTCCTTGTGGACATAGAGCTGGAACATTTTCGGCGTGCTGATGCTCGAGCCAATTTCCTCGATGCTCACCGTGCCGAGCGAGGAGATGCCGAAATAGGTTCCGAACCTTTCGGCGGCGCGGGCAACCGCGCGTTCGCCCTGCCAGTGAAACAGGCGTTGCAGCGCGGTCGGCGAAAGGAAGAGCGGCATGGCGATCTTCTGTCCCATCACCGTCGTGCTCATGTCGATCGTCTCGACGCCGGTGAGAACATTGGGAACCAGATCGCAACGTTCATAGGCAGCAGTGTTGCGCCGCCGGGTCACTTCGTCATCTGCCGCACCATCGATATAGTCAAATATCGGAAATGGCAGGCGTTTTTTGGCGAGTGCACGGAAGTCGTTCACATTGTGGCAATCGGAGATATTCATAACGGCCTTTCGATTGGGCGTGAGTGTGCCTCTGCTCGTCGCAGTAGATGCAATGCTGATACATTCAGCCTAGACGAACTGAGGCGTCGCGCAAACAAACTTTGTTGGGATGGAAGAGGGAGACAATATGACCGAGATATACGAAAAACAGGGTGACCCGGGGAAGCCCGAACGATCGCCTGGCAGGAAATTCCTGATGGTATTGCTGATGGGGTTTCTGATCACCATTCCGCTGTTCACCGTCTGGCTGCTCAACTATGACCGGCAGAGCCAGAGCGAGACGGCGCAACAGTCGATCGTATCGGGATGGGGCGGACAGCAGGTTTTTGCGGGTCCGAAACTCGTGTTGCCCTATCAGGCGAAGATCACTGAATCGGTGGAAGAAAACGGCAAGACGGTCACCCGGACAAATATCGTCACCCGCGAGTTATTTGTCGCTCCGGAACTGGTGAAACTGGATAGCCAGCTGAACACCGAGATGAAGAAACGCGCGATTTACGAAGTCATCGTCTATGATACGGAGATTGTCGGTTCTGCGACGTTCAAGCTGCCTGATGATCTTGACCGCTTTGGCGTGACCCGCGACCAGATTGATTTCAATCGCGCGGAATTGCGCTTCGGCCTTTCGGATGCCCGGGGGCTTGCTGGCGACAACAAGGTGGTCGTCAATGGCAAAACACTGGAACTGCAACCCGGAAAGGGGCTTGGCGAAACCGGAAACAGCGGTTTCTTCGCCTTTGTCGACGGTAGCGCGCTGCAGGATGGCAGCATTGAAACGGAATTCAACGTCCGCTTCAAGGGACACCAAAGCGTCACCATCGCGCCGCATGCCGGTCAGACGGAGTGGACCGTCCATTCAAAATGGCCCCATCCCAGTTTTGCCGGGAGTTTTCTCCCCGAAAGCAGGACCGTCGATGCCAAGGGATTCACGGCGAAATATGTGATCACCAACCTTGCATTGGGCACGTCGCTGATTGCAACCGAGGCGGGGCAACAGGTCCAGCCGACGCGCGCGAAAGACATGTCATTCTATAATCCGGGATTTGGCAATCCGGTTGCGGCGAGTGCGACGGTGGATCTGATCCAGCCAGTTGATCTTTATGGTCAGGTGGACCGGGCAACCAAATATGGCTTCCTGATCATCGGCTTTACCTTTGTCGCCTTCCTGCTGTTCGATCTGATCGGCGGGGTGCGGATATCCTCGGTGCAATATATATTGGTCGGAGTCGCGCTGGTGTTATTCTTCGTGCTGCTGCTGGCTTTTGCCGAGATTATCGGTTTCGCATTGGCCTATATCGCGGCATCGGTGGCTACGATCGGGCTGATTACCGCTTATTCGGCCTCGGTCTTGTCGAGTTGGCGAAGGGCCTCCATCGTCGGCGGGCTGCTCGCCGGTCTCTATGGCGCGATCTATATTCTGCTCAGCCTCGAGGCTTATTCATTGCTGATCGGATCGCTGCTGATTTTTGCCGCTCTCGCCGGGGTGATGTTCGTTACCCGGCGGCTCGACTGGTCAGGCACGCTGAGCCGTCCCAGGGCATAGGCGATAAACGGGCTCTGGCTTTGTGCCGGAGCCCGTATTTTCTGTTCTAGACGGCACCGTTGGCAAAAGTATCGCAGGATGATGGATTGCCGGTCTGCATGCCCTTGCGGAGCCAGGCCATGCGTTGCTCGGATGATCCGTGGGTGAACATGCTTTCCACCGGTTGCTGACCGGCTCCGCGCATCAGCGTGTCATCGCCGATCGCATGGGCCGCGTTCAGCCCTTCCTCGACATCGCCGGGTTCCATCCGGTCGGCATTTTGTGCCGCCCAGACGCCAGCATAGCAATCTGCCTGCAATTCCATCCGCACCTGCAGCGCGTTGCCTTCGGCCTTGCTCGCCGTGCGCTGGGCATTGCGCACCTGGTCGGCAGTACCGGCCAGATTCTGGATATGGTGACCGACTTCATGCGCGATCACATAGGCCTGGGCAAAATCGCCCTTGGCACCCAGCCGGGTGGCCATTTCGTTGAAGAAGCTGGTGTCGAGATAGACGCCCTGATCCGCCGGACAGTAAAAGGGTCCCATCGCGGACTGCGCCGCACCGCAGCCCGATTGTCCGGATTGCTGGTAGAAGGTGAGGGTGGTCGGACGGTAGGTTTGGCCATTCGCCTGAAATAATCTGGACCAGGTCTGTTCGGTTGAGGCCAGCACCTGACAGGCAAATCTTTCTTCTGCTGTATCACAGGCGACATTGGCGCCGGAACTTTCCGACTGAAATCCGCCCCCGCCAGCTCCGTCGGCGAGTTGCAGGCTGCCGCTGCTGAAATAGAGGAAGGCAAGCGCGCCGCCGCCAATCAGCAAAATCGTGCCGCAGCCCAGTTTCCGCCCGAGCAACATCGGCAGAAAGCTGAGCAGCAGCCCGAGGCCGCCACCACCGCCGCCGCCGCCAAAGCTGCGGCCGCCACCGCGCCCCTGGTCGCGAACATTCTTGCTGGGGTCCAGATCGTCCAAGCGCATCAATTATCTCCTCGTCCCGCTCCAATTCGCCTGATTCACGCAAAAGCGCAAGCGCCGCTAATTTCTTTTACAAAAGCTATGCAGTCTGCCCTGACTGTTTTAAGGTCGCCGGAAAGGAGATTCAGGCATGTTTTTAAAGGGTAAGACCGCACTGATTACGGGTTCGACATCGGGCATCGGCGCTGGCTATGCGAAGGCGCTGGCGGCAGAAGGTGCGGCGGTAATGATCAACGGCTTTGGCGATGCGGGCGAGATTGAATCGTTGCGCCAGGAACTGGAATCGCTGAGCGGGACCAAGGCGGCGTACAGCAATGCCGACATGACCAAGCCGGAAGAAATCCGGCAGATGTGCGCCGATTGTGCCGAACAGTTGGGCAGTGCCGACATATTGATCAACAATGCCGGTATCCAGTTTGTCTCTCCCGTGGACGAATTCCCCGAGGACAAATGGAATGCGGTGATGGACATCATCCTGAACAGCGCGTTCCATGCGACCAAGGCAGTAGTGCCGGGGATGAAGGAAAAGGGCTGGGGCCGGATCATCAACACCGGATCAATGCACAGCAAGGTCGCGAGCCCGTATAAGTCGGCTTATAATGCCGCAAAGCACGGGCTCGACGGGTTCGGCAAAACCGTGGCGCTGGAAGTCGCGACCCATGGCATTACGGTCAACACGATATCGCCGGGCTATACCTGGACGCCCTTGGTAGAGGGACAGATTCCCAATACCATGGAAGTGCGCGGGCTGACCCGGGAACAGGTGATCAACGACGTGCTGCTGGCACCGCAGCCGACCAAGGAATTTGTCCAGATCGACCAGATTGCCGCGCTGGCAATTTTTCTGTGCAAGGATGAGGCGCGGTCGATCACTGGCGCGAATATCTCGATCGATGGCGGCTGGACCGCACAATGATCGCGGCGCTGCTTTTGTTAGCCGCTGCCGCTGCAGGGGATCCGCAGACAGCATCACAATGGCGCGAGCAGGCGACTGCGGCGGATGCGGAAAGGCTGGAGCAATGGCAGCAGGCGCTGGAAATCGGGCGATCCGGGGTTGTCGGAGCAGGGGAAGGCGCCAAGCTGATGGCGCGTGCGCCTCTTTTTGCAACCGATGCGGCTCTGGCGGGCAGCGATATTCCGCAGGGTCTCTACAATTGCTCGATCACCAAATTGGACGGTGATGCGGATGGGGGGCTGCCCTATATCGCTTATCCTGCATTCAAATGCCGCGTCGTGGATCAGAACGGCCGCAAGCATTTTACCAAATTGACAGGCTCGCAGCGGACGATTGGCTGGATCGACAAAGCGGACGGGAAACATTCGGTCTATCTCGGGACCCTGATCTACCATTATGAAAACACTCTGGTGCCATACGGACAGACGGCAAAACGCGATCAGGCCGCGGTCGTCCAGCGGATCGGATCGAACCGCTGGCGGATGCTGTTTCCGTTTCCGGCCTATGAAAGCAAGATCGACGTGATGGAACTGACGCCGGCGGAATGAATTTTGGGCCTGACAAGCATCCGCGATCGGATTAGTCAGGGGCAAATGAAAAACAAAAGGGGACGATGATGCGGAAATTTACGACATTGGGTTTGTTGGCGGCGGCGTCGCTGCTGGCGTTCACGCCGGCTCAGGCTGACGGGTTGAAGGATGCTATTGCCGCTGACCTGCCATCGTTGATGGACATTTACCGCGATCTGCATAGCAATCCGGAACTGAGTGGCGAGGAAGTCCGCACCGCGGCCAAACTGGCTGCCGAGGCGCGGCGTCTCGGGTTCAAGGTCACCGAAAATGTCGGCGGCACCGGTGTGGTTGCGGTCATGAAAAATGGCGAGGGGCCGACGGTCCTGCTGCGCGCCGACATGGATGGCTTGCCGCTGGAAGAAAAAACCGGACTTCCCTTCGCATCGAGGGTCCAGTCCAAAACGCGGCAGGGCAATGATACATTCGTCATGCACGCTTGCGGGCATGACACGCATATGACCGGCTGGGTCGCGACCGCGCGGCAGCTGACTGCCCGCAAGGATGAATGGTCAGGGACATTGGTGATGATCCTGCAGCCGGCCGAGGAAACGGGCGAGGGCGCTCTCGCCATGCTGGAGGACGGACTTTATACCCGTTTCCCCAAGCCCGATTATGCGATGGCCTTCCATGACGCCGCCGGCGTGCCAGCGGGATATATCGGCTATGCGCCCGGCTTTGCCCTGGCCAATGTCGACAGTGTCGATATCGAGGTTAAGGGGGTTGGCGGCCATGGCGCCTATCCGCATACGACCAAGGATCCCGTCGTTCTAGCCAGCCGCATTGTTGGTTCGCTGCAGACTCTGGTCAGCCGCGAAATAGATCCACAGGACCCGGCGGTTGTAACCGTCGGCAGCTTTCAGGCCGGTTCGAAGCATAATGTCATTTCGGACGACGCGCTGTTGCTGCTTACCGTGCGCAGCTATGGCGATGACACGCGGGCCAAGCTGCTCGATGGGATCAGAAGAATTGCGAGAGGCGAGGCGATTGCCGCGGGCATGCCCGAGGACCGGATGCCGGTGGTGACGTTGCGCGAAACGGAATTTACGCCGGCAACCTATAACAGCCCCGAATTTTCTGTCGAAATGGCCAGGATTTTCGAAACGCGTTTCGGCAAGGATCGGGTTGTACAGTCCAAGCCGGTCATGGGCGGTGAGGATTTTGGCCGCTATGGTCGCGCCGACGAGAATATCAAAAGCATGATCTTCTGGGTCGGTGGGGTGCCAATGGCGGAATATCAGGCTTCGCTGGCCGAAGGCACAAAGCTGCCATCGCTGCACAGTTCCTTCTGGGCTCCCGACGCCGAAAAAGTAATTGCGACCGGCGCCGAGGCCATGACCGCCGCGACCTTGCAGATAATGAAGAAATAGATGGACTGGCGGTGCATCCTGTTCGTGCCTCTGGCATTTTCGGGTGCATCGCTCGCCGCGCAAGATTCTGGCGAGATCGCGCCCGGCTATTTCGAGGGGCGCTGGGCCTTTACCGATGAAAGTTGCGGGGCGCCGACCAACTGGACCTTGATGACTGGCGGGAATTTTCTGTCCGAGGATCTGGTTGGTAGCTGGAACTGGCAGGACGGAAAGCTGGTTCTCAGACTTGATGATCTCGCCATGGACGAGGAAACCGGCGAACCGGGCGGACGGTTCCGTATGGACGGCCCGGTAACCCTGGTCGATCAAACCCGTTTCGATTTTACGGTCGAACCCGACGTCTATCAGTTCAAGCGCTGTCCCTGACGTTCAATCATTATTGCGAATAAATCGCAGTATGTAGATTGTTTTTTTCGATTACCAAAGATCAAAAAATTCGATGGAGTGCGGTCGCGCGCGGGCGTAATATCTTGCCAATCCGATTTTTCAGACTCGGTAGTTATTTCATTCAAACCAATTAGGAGGAGATCATGGGACTTGCAGGAAGCAAAACCGAACAGAATTTGAAAGATGCCTTTGCCGGAGAAAGCCAGGCCAACCGTCGGTATCTCTATTTCGCCCAGAAGGCTGACATTGAAGGTTATAACGACGTTGCCGCCGTTTTCCGGTCGACTGCAGAAGGTGAAACCGGTCACGCACATGGTCATCTCGAATTTTTGGAAGAAGTTGGCGATCCGGCAACCGGCGAACCCATTGGGGCCACCTCCGACAATCTGAAATCGGCTATCGCGGGTGAAACCCACGAATATACGGATATGTATCCGGGCATGGCGAAGTCGGCCCGTGAAGAAGGCTTTGACGAAATTGCCGACTGGTTCGAAACGCTTGCAAAAGCGGAAAAGAGCCACGCTGGCAAATTCCAGAAAACACTGGAATCGATGGACGCTTAAGCGTTTCATCCCAAGGATTGTGCCGTCGCTATATCCCCTCTTTCAATGGGCGGCGGCACGATCTTTTTATTTGCAGTTTCCGCCTTCGTGGCAACAGGAAGTAAATCATGACGGAAGGCAGCCTGGGCGCACCAATACGGCACCCAATTCCTTGGCAGGAGGAATCCTTTTATGATGAGGAAGCGCTGGACCAAGAACTGCGTCGCGTCTTCGACATCTGCCACGGGTGCCGTCGCTGTTTCAATCTCTGCGACAGTTTTCCGCAACTCTTTGACCTGATCGACGAAAGTCCGAATGAGGAAGTTGATGACCTCAGCGCGGGCGATATCAAGAATGTTGTCGATGCCTGTACGCTCTGCGACATGTGTTTCATGGTCAAATGCCCTTATGTGCCGCCGCATGAATTTGATCTCGATTTCCCCCATCTGATGCTCCGCCACCGGGCGGTCGAAAACCGCAAGGGCAAGACCGGCTTTGCCGACAAGCAACTGGCCGAAATTGATCGCAACGCCAAGCTGGCCGGAACCGTCCCCGATATTGCCAATTGGGCAACCAGTCAGAAGAACGGACTGACCCGCGGGCTGTTGCAAAGCGTTGCCGGCATAGACAAGCGCGCGCATCTCCCCGAATTTGAAGATGTCCCGCTGGCCTTCCAATATGTCGGCCATGGTCCTGTCGCCAATCCCGATGCTCCGGCATTCGGGCGCAAGGCCGCAATCTACGCGACCTGCTATGGCAATTTCAACGACCAGACGGCTGGCAAGGCCGCGCTGGATGTGCTTTCCCATAATGGTGTGCAGACACGGGTCGAATATCCCGCCTGTTGCGGTATGCCAAAACTGGAGAATGGTGACTTGCCTGCGGTGGCCTCCTCCGCAGAGGAAATTGCTGCCTTTTTTGAACCGATCATTGACGAAGGCTATGACATTGTCGCGCTGACGCCGAGTTGCGCGCTGATGATGAAATTCGAATGGCCTCTGATCGTGCCGGGCAATGCAGCGGTAAAGAAACTGGCTGCGGCGACGCGCGATCTTAGCGAATATGTCGTCGAGATCGCCGCCGACAAAGGTCTCGTCCCGATCGAGCCGATGGACGCAAAGATCGGTATCCATTTTGCCTGTCACAGCCGCGCCCAGAATATGGGGCCGAAAGCGATGCAGATGCTCAAGCTGATTCCGGAAGCCAAGCCGGCGATCACCGAACGTTGCTCCGGCCACGGCGGAAAATGGGGAGTTTTCAGGAAGAATTTCGACAAGGCCGTCAAGGTTGGCCGCCCGGCTGCGCGCGCGGTCGGAAAAGGCGATCCCGACTATATGGTCAGTGAATGTCCGCTGGCCGGACCGCATCTCAAGCAGATTATGGAGAGCGGCGGGCAGGCGAAAGTGCCGGAACGGATCGGCCATCCGATTGAACTGCTTGCCAAGGCTTACGGTTTTTAATTCCCGTGCCTGCCCACTCCATTGTGAGGCAGGCCGGACGCATAATATTTAAGGACTAGATA
>CAJQNR010000001.1 GCA_905479715.1 uncultured Sphingorhabdus sp. | reverse complement strand
CATATCGAAAATCCCGCTCTTGCCGTTGGGCAGAGAAACTTTGACGCGATTTTCTTCCAGACGTTCAAATTTATGATGGCTGATCGGATGGACAAAGCTCTGGAACGCTTTCTGATCCGGAAAGGCTGTCGGATCGGGATTGATCAGATCGGTATGCGGGCTGGGCTGACCATGGGCAGACATCGCCCGGGATATATTGTGCCAGACATCATATTTGCTGTTCGCATCGGCGAATGCCGGCATCAGCTCGGGATGGGTGCCGACCACATGATAGGATTCCATGAAGGCTTCTTGGGCAATTTTCCAGTTGCAGGGCAACCGTTTGATCATATGCGCCGCCTTGAAACGCCGTTCGAATGGAATCTGGAAATGGCGGTCGATATCACCGAGGAAATCTTCCAGAGGTTCGCAATCAGGGTCGGGGTTGATGAACACGAAACCGCCCCATTCGCCGACGCTGATTTCCTTCAAACTGTGGGTTTCTTCGCTCACCGATGGGAAATCCCACTGGCAGGGCACTTCCTTCAATTTGCCATCCAGCTCCCAGGACCAACCGTGGAACGGGCAGCGCAGTGCCTTTTGGCCTTTTTTGTGATTGTCGCAAATGGCGCGGCCACGGTGCATGCAGCTGTTGGGGAATGCCTTGATTTCATCTTCGGACACCCGGACGATCAGGAAGGACAGCTCAGCAATATCATAGACGAACGTATCTCCGACTTCCTTGATGTCATCCTTGTGGCAAGCCATCTGCCAGACGCGCTTCCACAGCCGCTCTACTTCGCGGTCATGCTCTTCCTTGGTCCAGTAACGGCTCACCTCGACGGTGGTCACGCCCGGCTCCATCGGAGATTCTTCGAGATATACAGCCGGCGGCGCGACTTTGTCGCCTTCCAGCAGTTCGGTATAGGAAATACCATTCGACCGATTATGTCCGGTTAACGTCTCGACCATCATCTTCTCCTGAAAACTAAATACTTCTTATCGAGTCAAAATAGCGCAATGGACCGCCTTCGCCACTAGTGATTCTGGCAGCACCGCCTGTTGTTTTTGAGAGGTTAGCCCTCGGCGATTACCTGTGTATCTTTGCATCATATAGAGACGGAAGCGAATCCGCCCCAAAGGAGAAATTTCAAGTGAAGCTATATTCCAGCCTTGGTCCCAATCCGCGCTTCGTGCGCATGTTCATCCTGGAAAAGGGTCTGGATATAGAACGCGTCCATATAGATATCCTGACAGCGGAAAACCGGCAGCCGGAATTTTCCGACAAAAATATTCTCGGGACCACGCCGGTGCTCGAACTGGACGATGGCTTCATGCTGAGCGAAATAATGGCAATCGCCGAATATCTCGAAGAAACTCATCCCGATCCGGCATTGATCGGATCAACCGCCGAGGATCGTGCAGAAGTGCGGATGTGGACGCGGCGAATCGATCTGGAAATTGCTGTGCCGATGACACTGGGTTTCCGCGGCGGTGCCGGCCGGCCAATGTTCGAACCACGGATGGATGTAATCGGTCCGGAAGGCGCGGCGGAACTGTCGGCCATGGCAGACAATAAATGGCGATGGCTCGACGGTCAGCTAGAAGGCAAGGATTATATCTGTCAGGACAAGTTCACCATGGCCGACCTGATCGCCTATTGCTTCGTCCAGTTTGGCTATACGGTCGGCTGGTCGCTGCCCGAGGGCACCGATAATCTGGCAAAATTTGTCGCCCGGATCGATCAGCGACCCTCCTCTAAAGTATGGCAGGACAGCGAATGACAGAGACTCCAGCCTCCCTCGCCAAGCTCGGCTCGATCATGCAGATCAGCTATGTGCCGGACGATTATGATGCGGCACTCGATTACTGGACGCAGAAAATGGGCGCCGGCCCGTTTTTCCACACAGAAAAAGTAGAGGTGGAAAATGTCAAATATCGCGGCGAGCCGTCCGATATCCAGTTTTCCATGGCGATCGGCTATTGGGGGGATGTACAGATCGAGCTGATCCGCCCGAACAATGATGTCCCGTCGATGTTCAGGGACTGGCGCGAAAAAGGCCTGCAAGGCGTACAGCATCTGTGCCTGATCGTCGATGATCTCGACCACGCCCGCGCGCTGACCGAAGAAGCCGGCGGCGAAGTGATCCAGGAAGTCAGCCTGCCCGGCGGTGTCGGTGGTGCCTTTTACGCCGATTATGGTGGCGGACCCGGAACAATCATCGAATATCTGCAAATCCCGCAGGCCGGTATCGACGGTTTCGCGGCGATGCGCCAGATGCATCTCGACTGGGATGGCAAGACAAACCCCGTAATAGGAAAAGATTAGATGAGCGAAGCACCCGAACGCCGCCCTGACCAGAAACCAATACGGTGCGTGCTGGTCGCGGCCGGCAAATATCATGATATTGATTATGCCCGGCTGGAAGTGATGAAGCTGCTCGCCGAGGATGACCGGATCAGGGTCCGGGTTTTCGAAGATTATGAAAATCTGGAAGCAATTCGCAATGCGGATTTTCTGGTCAGCTATACCTGCGACCTGCAGCCCAGCGAAGCGGCACAGAAAAATATCCAGGACTTTGTCACCGGTGGCGGGCGCTATTTCGCCCTGCACGGCACAAACTCGGTCCTGCGTTTTCTGGAAAATGGTCTGGTTGATGCGCCGGATGAAATGCCGGTATTTGCCGACACACTCGGCACGCGCTTTTTATCCCATCCTCCGATCATTCCGTTCAGGGTCGACAATGTTCAACCGGATCATCCGCTGGTCAAGGGCATTCCCAGCTTCGAGACCGTCGACGAACAATATCTGGTCGAGACCCGCGCCGAACTCGATGTGCTGCTCGACACGGAATATAATGGCACGGATGATATCAGCGGCTTCGTTCACAGCGACATCAAGAAAAGCCGCCATCCCGTCTTCTACATCCGCCGGATGGGCGAAGGCGCGGTGCTCTATCTGACCATGGGACACTGCCGTGGCCATTATGACATGGAACCGGTGCTCGACTGGTGGCCGGAAGTAGACCGGTCCGGCTGGCAGCAGCCGATCATCTATGACCTGCTGCGCCGCGGTATCGGCTGGAGCTGCGAAACCGCCATAGCAAAATTCTAACCCCGATTTCACGAAACACAAAGGAGACTACAATGGATTTAGGACTCAAGGGCAAAAAAGTCATTCTCACCGGCGGAAGCCGCGGCCTCGGGCGTGCTGCGCTGGAACATTTTGCAGCGGAAGGCGCCGATGTCGCTTTCTTCTCGCGAAATGCGGAACAGGTCGCGACCGCGAAAAAGGAACTCGAAGCCCATGGCGGCAAGGTGATCGCCGATGCGCTCGATATGACCGATCTCGACGGCTATGCAAAATGGCTGGAAAAAGCCGCTGGCGAACTCGGTGGCTGCGATATTTTCGTCCATAATGTCAGTTCCTCCGGCGCTGGCGCAACCGGTGACTGGGAAGTCACCTTCAACACCGATATCCTCGGCGCGGTCAAGGCGATGGAAGTCCTCGAACCCCATCTGGAAAAATCCGATGATGGCAGCGTGATCTTCATGTCTTCCACTGCAGCCTTCGAAACCTTCGTCGCACCGCAGGCCTTCAACGCGATGAAAGCCGCCCTGATCACTTTTGGAAGCCAGCTCAGCCAGTCGCTCGGCCCCAAGGGTATCCGAGTCAACATGGTTTCCCCGGGACCGATCAAATTCCCCGGAGGCAACTGGTCGCAGATTGAAAAGGGCATGCCGGAATTTTACGAAGCCACCAAAGCCGGATTCGCTCTGGGTGATTTCGGTAACGCCGATGACGTCGCCCGCGGCGTCGTCTTTCTCGCCAGCCCCGCGTCCAGCTACACCACCGGCGCCCATCTGGTGATCGACGGCGGCTTTACCAAACGCGTACAATTCTAAGTAAAAAAGCTTCCCCTTCCTTATGGAGGGGGAAGCTTCATCTGCCCTTTCGGCACGTCCCGATAACCATTGTGGGCATCAGTGCGGGCGTGGCCGTCAAGCCACAAACTGTCGTTGTGATGATTTTATGATGCAAGCGCCCCAAAGCGCATTATATCCCGCGTCATGTCGTCACCCCAATCAAAACTCGCCCGGCCATCACCGCTCCGGCTAGCCATTCCCTATCTCGCTCTATTTGGCGGGATGGTGTCGCTGGCGGTCGGGACCTCCTTTGCAAAACAATTATTTCCACTGATTGGCGCAGAAGGAACCTCGGCGCTGCGGGTCAGCCTGTCGGCCCTGATATTGCTCTGCGTCTGGCGACCCTGGCGGTTCGGGTTGAGCCGGGCCGATGCCGGGCGAGTGCTCCTATACGGACTCGTGCTGGGGCTTATGAACCTTACATTCTACCTGTCTCTGCGGACCATCCCGCTGGGACCGGCCATCGCGATCGAATTTGCCGGCCCCTTGGTTCTCGCCTTGATTCATGCGCGGCGCTGGATCCATTTTCTCTGGGTTGGCTTTGCCGTGGCAGGCCTTGGGCTTCTGCTCCCTCTGCGCGGCGGTATACATGCGCTGGATCCCGTAGGTGTAGCTTTCGCCGCCGCAGCGGGTCTGTTCTGGGCGCTTTATATCATTTTCGGGAAAAGCCTGTCGCACATGCACGCCGGGCAGTCCGTGGCGCTGGGCATGAGCACTGCCGCTATCGTCATCCTGCCCTTCGGCATCATAGGCGCCGGAACAGCCTTGCTGTTACCCTCCGTCCTGTTTTTGGGCCTGGGCGTTGCCCTGCTATCCAGCGCCCTGCCTTATTCGCTGGAGATGATTGCACTGCGCCACATCCCCGAGCGGACATTTGGTGTCATGCTGTCTGCCGAACCGGCGATAGGTGCGATTGCCGGCATGGTCATCCTCCACGAGCAGCTTAGCGGCCTGCAATGGTTTGCCATCGGCTGTATTGTCATCGCCTCTATCGGCGCGCTCCTGACCACGGAAACAGACGATCCGATCATCACGCCCGGAACGCCGGCATAAAGGGCCGATAGCGCAAAAAAGCAGAACTAGCGCCCTGCTGAAGTCGACATCCCGTTCGGATCATGCATGAGCGAGCGCGAAATCCAGCGCCGCGCAAACGGCAGCCACTTGCGCGTTGTTGCATTGCTGCGGCGTCGCCCGCGCACTGTCCGGATAGACTTCGGTCGTTGTCTTGAACCGGGCATCGGTCATGGCACCGCACATGGCATATTGGACTTGCGGATATTCGATCACGCCATGAGCGACGACTGGCGAGCCGATAATCCTATTATTATCATCCGGTGGAGCGATATGCGTCACCCCTTCGACCGCGGAAATGATGGCCTGCTGGAAAGCTGGTTGCGGATTTTCCTTGTCATCAACCAGATAGAATCCGTCGGGCACGGCATCCGGCTCATAGCTTTCGCCGTCGCGGGCGGCCAAGGCAGGACGAAACTCGGCCTCGTCGCTGTCGGTGGTTTCGTGCAGGTCGATATGCAAAAGATACGGTCCCTTTTGCGCGGCAACCAACGCCATCAACGCGGCACACTCCAGCGCGGCGCTACCCGCTTCGAAATTGCGATTCGGGTCCAATGCGTCGTAATTCCAGCGGTTGACGCGCTCGTAAGCCCAGGGGCTCACGCAAGGCGCTACCAGCAGATTGACTTTGCCAGCATAATCGGCCGCCCGCTTTTCCAGGAATTCAAGTGCGCCCATTATTCCGCTCGTTTCATATCCGTGAACGCCACCAGTCACCAGAGCTGTGGGCAGAGCGGAATCGGGAGGACCGTTGCGAAGGGCGAAGAGCGCATAAGTTTCCCCAGCATAATCGAGCTCACCATAAGTGAGCATATCGAAACGGTCGGCCAGTGCCTCGATCCGCGGCACCACGTCCTCGGCGTAGCGGCACTTGACGGGTTGACTTGCCCGCCATTGCTTCCGCTCATCCTCGCCCCATGGCTGGCCCGGAATTCCGATCGGATAAAAGGGATTGCTGTTCATTCTGGTCTCGCTGGCTAGGTTCGCAAATCACGACTTGCGAGTTGCGCTGCCAATTCTAAACGAATTTCGACTGAGTGCCAGAGTTGGTGTCCGCTTTCAGAATAATACAGCTCCCGAAAACTAGCGGTTCATCTCTCCATCACTTCCCTTTGCTGGTAAAAGCTCCGATCCTCTGATGCATATCGGGGCCATGGCCTTCGCTCTCCATCACTTCCCATTGCAAGCCTGCGTCGAGCGGACCGCCATCGGTCGCCTCAAGCAGGCGCTTGTTAGCGGCGTGAGAGAAACCGGAATTGGCGACAATCTTGCCGGCAAGCGCCGCAATCTCGGCGTCAAATTGCGCGAGCGGCACAGCATATTCGGCCAGACCGATACGTACCGCTTCCTCGGCGTTGATCATGTCGGCGGTAAACATCAGCCGTTTGGCGGTAGCGATCCCGACCCGTCGCGGCAGTCGCTGGCTCATCCCCCAGATCGGGGTGAGAGCCCATTTCGCATGGGTGTCACCGAAACGCGCGCTATCCGCTGCCAATATGAAATCGGCAGCCAAAGCAACTTCCAGCGCGCCGGTATAGCAATGGCCATGCACCGCCGCGATCACCGGCTTGGGCAGCTTTTCCAGCATCCGCAAAGTCTCGGAATGCCAGCCGCGCGAAGGCACCGCCTCGCCTTCGGCGATGTCGCCCAGGTCATGGCCGGCGGAAAAACATTTCCCCGCCCCGCGCAGGACGACACAACCGATGCTATCGTCTTTGCGCAAATCGGCGACATGATCCCGCAGTTCCCGGAACATCGCTACCGTTAACGCATTGAGCTTTTCTGGTCGATTGAGGGTCAACAGCGTCCAGCCGTCCCGATCTTCCCGCAGCACCAGATTTGTCATCGATCCACTCCCCTTGCTGAACACCGTTCGTGCTGAGCTTGTCGAAGCAGGCGGAAATCACCCTTCGACAGGCTCAGGGCGAACGGCCTACGGGATCGCGCCCGCTCAAGCAATCTCAGTTGACCGCCCGGTCCTTGCCCGCCCAATAAGGTGCCCGCAGGTCCTTGCGCAGGATCTTGCCGGAGGGATTGCGCGGCAAAGCATCAATGAAATCGATCGATTTCGGGCATTTGTAGCCAGCGATGCGCGTCCGGGCATCGGCAATCAGTTCCGCCTCGGTCAGCGTCTCGCCCTTTTTGACCACCACGCAGGCCTTCACCGCCTCGCCCCATTTTTCGTCGGGCACACCGATCACGGCGACATCGGCAACCTTGGGATTGGCATAGAGCGCGTTCTCGACTTCCGCCGGGTAGACATTCTCGCCGCCGGAGATGATCATGTCCTTGAGTCGGTCCTGAATATAGAGATAGCCATCCTCGTCGAGCGATCCGGCATCTCCGGTGCGCAGCCAGCCATCAGCATCAATCGTTTCGGCCGTCGCTTCGGGGCGATTCCAATAGGCTTTCATATTCTTGGCCGACCGGGTCGCGATTTCGCCGATCGTATAGGGTGGAAGGGTTTCGCCGGTTTCCGGATCAATGATCTTGATCTCGACACC